>CAZKCN010000001.1:0-17070 GCA_964551555.1 uncultured Candidatus Saccharibacteria bacterium
ATGGAATTCGTGCGCACCTTTGTGGACTTAAGCCATATCGTCTCCAAAACTTTTTACGCCGTGGTGCCTTTCAAACCGTCGATGGCCGAGCGCCATTCCGGAATTCTCAAAAGTCTTTCTTCGCTGTTCGGCTCGCCGGCCAAGAGCAAGGAAATTGAAGCCGAGGACGAGTTCGCGGCTTTCAAGAACCAGCTGATGCAAAGAGTGGATGCGGTGAGTCTCGGCCTAAGGCGCCTCGGCTTGCGCGTGGCTCTCTTGAACACCGAGGAACTAATTGAGCTTTTTTACGGGCTTTACAATCCAACCGAATCGCAAAAAATCCGTACGGTCAATAAGGAGTAAAAAATTCAAAAAATATGGCTTTGTCGCTTTTCGGCAAGAAAAAATCGGATCAACCCGAAATCTTCTCGGTCTTCCCCGAGGAGATATATAAAAGCGGGGTGACGACCTTAAGGGATATCATCGCCCCGGCGGCTTTAGAAATAAATCCTAGTTTTCTTAGGCTGGGGGAGAAACTTGTCCGCACCCTCTTCGTTTTTTCTTACCCGCGCTACCTCCACACCAACTGGTTCTCGCCGGTGATAAACCTGGACAAGGTTTTTGACGTCTCGCTTTTCATCCATCCGGTGGACACGTCCATCATCCTCCGCCAGTTGAGAAAACAAGTGGCGAGAGTCCAGTCCCAAATTTCCATGCGCGAGGAAAAAGGCCTGGTGCGCGATCCCATTTTGGACACGGCTTACCGCGACCTGGAAGAGCTGCGCGACAAGTTGCAGCAGGCCCGCGAGCGGCTGTTCAACTTCGGTCTTTATATTTCCATATACGGCGCGAACGTGGAGGAGCTGGATAAAATTGAAACGGAAATACGCTCCCTGCTTGAAGCGCGGATTGTCTACGTCAAGCCGGCGCTCTTCCAGCAAGAGGAGGGTTTTGATTCGTCTTTGCCGCTTAATCACGACCGACTGCTTATTCATAACTACTTAAGCTCCGGCCCGATTTCAAGCACTTTCCCCTTTGTGTCCTTTGACCTTACTTCCAACAAGGGCATTCTTTACGGCATCAACCGCCACAACAATTCCCTCATCCTCTTTGACCGCTGGTCGCTGGAAAACGCGAACTCGGTAACCTTCGCCATATCAGGCGCCGGGAAAAGTTATGAGACGAAGTTAGAAGTTTTGCGCTCGCTGATGTTCGGGGTGGAAGTCATAATCATTGACCCGGAGCGCGAGTACCAATACCTCGCCGAGGCGGTGGGCGGAGCTTACTTCAACATCTCCTTAACTTCGCCGAATCACATCAATCCTTTTGATCTCCCCCTGCCCCGCGAGGACGAATCGCCGGCTGACGTCCTCCGCTCCAACATCATCAACCTCATCGGTTTCTTCCGCATATTGCTTGGGGGCCTTACGCCTCAAGAAGACGCTATCTTAGACCACGCCATAACCGAGGCTTATGCCGCGCGGGACATTACGCCGGAAACTGATTTTTCCTCGGCCGTTCCGCCGACCCTTTCCGATCTGGAGCTGGTGCTGGCTTCAACCGAAGGCGGGGAGGAATTGGCCACACGCCTAAGAAAATACACCCAAGGCACCTGGGCGGGATTTGTCAATCAGCAGACCAATCTGGATATAAAAAACCGCCTGGTGGTTTTTTCGGTGCGCGACATGGAGGAAGAACTTCGGCCGGTGGCTATGTACATCGTTCTCCATTACATCTGGAATCTGGTGCGATCAGAGCTCAAGAAGAGACTGCTGGTGGTGGACGAGGCCTGGTGGCTGATGCGCTATGAAGACGGCGCTTCGTTCTTGTACGGAATTGCCAAGCGCGCGCGAAAGTATTTTCTTGGACTTTCAACTATCACCCAAGACGTGGCCGACTTTATGGGCTCGCCCTACGGCAAGCCTTTGGTCACCAACTCTTCGCTCCAGCTTCTGCTGAAGCAGTCGCCGGCGACCATACGCTCGGTGGTGGAAACGTTTAACCTGACCGACGAGGAAAAGTTCCTCCTGCTTGAATCCGAAGTGGGCGAGGGCATCTTCTTCGCCGGCTTGAAGCACGTAGCTATAAAAGTCATTGCCTCCTACACCGAAGATCAAATTATAACCTCCGATCCTCAACAACTTCTACTGATAAGAAAGGCTAAAGAAGAGTTCGCCGCCACTCATGAGGAAGACCGCAGGAGTTAATGTTTTGACTTATGGATAATGATACAATGACAATTGAAAACCAGAGGCGGGAAGAACTTCTAGCAACGCGCCGGCAGGCAGAAATTGAGAGAGGATCTCAAGAGGAAGTGTTTACGTCCGAGGGCCCCCGGGGATACGCGCACCGAAGCGAACCGTCTTGGCTTCTGGCTTTCATCGCCGCGGGTATGGCCTGGCTTGCCGGTCTGGTTATTTTTGTCTTCCCTCCCCTGACAATGGTTTTTTTCATCATCAACTTTCTCACCGGCGCCGGGATCTTTATGTGGGCCAAAAGCCACAATCTAAAACCGCCATCGTTTAACTTTTTCGGCAAAAGAGCATTCACCGGCAGTTTCTCGGCTATAGCGACGAGGTCGGCAAAAACTGCCGAGAACCTGCCGATGGAAACAGTTAAAGGAGTTGAACTTATTCCCGGATCTGCCTTTCTTTATATCCTGCTCTCCGGAACAACATCGCCAGTGCTTTATCTAGCCGCACTTTGGTGGAGTAACCGCTGACATGAAAATATCAAAGAAAATAATCTTGTTCGCGCTGGTCGTCTTATTTTTGGGGCTGTCTTTCGGCAGGATTTCCAGCACCGCGCTAACGCCCCTTTTCCAAGTCAGCGTTTCGCCGGAACTGCCAACGGCTGGAGATCGGGTTACCGTAAGCGTACTACCTCTAAACTTCTCGGCAACGTCAACATCTTTCACTTGGTATCACGACGGCATACAACTGATCTCTGAATCAGGCACCGGACGCAATAACCTCGTCTTCGGCACCGACCCGAAAACGAACGAGGCGATGACCATCCGGGTGGTTGTCGGCAAGACTCCCGACTTCGTGCCTGCCGAAGAAACAGTAACTATATACACGCTGCCAAACGCCCGCCGTCAAGAAGAAGTTTTAACCAGTATCGCTAACGATTTCACCCTTCGGGTTTCAAACTCAAGCCCCAACCCCGGGGAGACAGTAAACTTTGAGGTGATAAGTTACGCCTTTGATCGCAATAACGTGAGTTACGAATGGAGAGTAAACGGCGTTATACAGCGGGAGTCCAGCGGCCGCGGCCGTTTTAGCCTCGCTGTTCCGGCGGGCAAAGACGGGGAGCGAAAAACAGTGAGTGTAAGTGTTGTGACCATGGGCGGCGAGGCGCTGGTGAAGAGAGCCACCATTCAAAGTACTCACGTCGCTCTCTATTGGTGGGCTGACACAGCCATACCTTACTGGTATAAGGGTAAAGCCCTGCCAAGCAGGAATGCCCAAGTAACGGTTTTTGCTTTTCCAAATAACCGCAACTCGTCATCTTTAAATTTTCAGTGGAGTTTCAACGATGCAATAAATGCGCAGTCGTCGGGCATCGGTAAGCAGGTTTTTACTTTCCCGCTGAACTTCACGGTAAATGAGAGCATTGAGGTCCAGGTAAGCGACGTGTCCGGAGCGCTAAACAAAAAGAAGGCTATTGACATTGAACCGCGCGAGCCCATTGCCAGAATCTACGAAACCCGGGTGCTACGCGGAGCCGTGTACGAAAAAACAATAAAGACCGCGGATGCCGTATCTGGAGAGACTGAAACCTTCGTGGCTTTCCCGTTTTACTTTACTCCCGGCAAGCCCGCGACACTTTCATACTCGTGGCTGTTCAACGGGGAAACGATATCCGGAACATTCACCAAGCCGTGGCTGTTTGTTTTAAAAAGCAATCCCGGAGAATTTTCACAAAACACTTTGGCCGTTGATGTGGCCGACCCGGTTAAAAACGGCGTAAGGACTTCGTCGTCAATCCAAGTCAATTTCCGTTAAACCTATGCAAGACTATCCAATAAACAAAATGTTCACCCCGTTACAACCCGGACACCCTTCCCTTCAAGGCGGGGAGAAGGAAGGAATCTGTGAAGCCCATTGGAGACACTGGCCTTCGGGCCCTGTTAGAGGCAAGACGCCGCAGGCGTCTGCCGCACCTCTGGAGCGGGTTTCTAACAGAGCAGGCCGGGTTGTAACGGGGTTCGCCGCGGCGGCCCTGTTGATGTTCTTTGTTTTTCTATCAATCGCCTCTGCGCCAGTAGAAACCTCCGCACAAAGTCCAGGTGCTACAGCCGGAACGAGCGGTGGGGTCAGCGCAACCGGCGGAACTGAATCAACTGGCGGCGTTGGAACGGGAGGCGGCGTCGGCACCGGACCGGCGGTCAACATATATCTGCAAAACCTTTACGTTTGGTTCCTTAGCGTGGTCGGCATTTCGGCTCTTTTCGCCCTGGTCTTCGGTGGGGTGCTTTATATGTTCTCGGGCACCAGTTTGACCAAGGTTGAGCAGGCTAAACATTGGATCACCAACGCCATTTTCGGCATTTTACTCGCCGCCGGATCTTTCGTCTTGCTTAGAGCTATCAACCCGGATTTCGTGGAACACGGGTTTGACCTTTCAGGATCAATACGCAGCCTGATCCCGCCGCCGCGATCCGCATCATCACCGGCCGCGAGCCCGCAAGCTACGCCGCGCCAGCCCGTTGCGGATATTGACCTCTCAAACCGAACAAGCGGAGTAAGTCCTTTAATCCGGTAGTATAACATTTTATGACTCGCCGCATCACCGTCATAAGCATAGTTCTTGTCGTCCTGCTCGGCGCGGGCGCAATGCTTTATTTTATCTTTGCCGCGCCGGCCGCACCCGGAGAAGAGCGGACATTTTTCGGCAATTTGCCGATCATCGGCCGCGGCCTGCCGCCGGCGACGGCAACTCCGGCTCCACGGCCATCGCCGGAGAGATCTCCAGAAATCAAAAATCTGATCAGACAAGTGGTAGATAAAGAAATCATCGCGCCGACTCTCGCCGCCGATGGAAAAAATCTGCTTTATGTCATCCGTGAGAACGGCCATATTACCGCGAGCGACCTTGACGGCAACCAAGCGAGAGACCTGACTAACCTCACCGTTCTTGAAATGTTTGATGGCGCATGGTCGCCGAAAAAGGATCGCCTGGCTATGTTTTACTATGACGGCGGCGTTTCAAAAAAATTCATAAACACCGTGGCCACCGGAACGCCGGCGCGTTTCCTGCCGCTTGAAACTACGAGTGCCGCCTGGTCGCCGGACGGGTCGTCCATCGCCTATCTCCAGAGAAAAAATAGCGAGACTTCGCTCATCATCGCCGACGCGGCGAACCTCACGCCGCGCGAAGTGTACAGAACCCCCGTCCCCGACTTTACCCTCCAGTGGATCAGTAAAAACATCATCCTACTTATTTCGCGGCCGTCCGGCCTTGCCCCCAGCCTGATCTTGCGTTTTGATCCTCAAACGCGCCGGGTTGAAACAGTTTTAAGCGGGCTCAACGGCGCGGTTGTAACGCCGATCCCGGGCGGCACAGGATTCGTCCTGTCCACAGCCACCGCCGAAGGCCGCCCAAGAAACCTTGTCCTCTACGCCTTCAAAGACCATCAAGTGATTCCTTTGAACATCGCCACCATCGCCGACAAATGCGTCTTTTCGCCCGATGCCAAAAAGCTTTACTGCGGAGTGCCGAAAAACATGGGTGCGGGAGTAATGCCTGACGACTGGTACCGCGGCGAAGAATCGTTCTTTGACGCAATAATGGAAGTTGATCTCGCCACCAATCAAGTGAAAACGCTTCTGGAAAACGAGGCTGATGTTGACGCTATTTCTCTTTTTGCCGCCAAAGACGGAAAGTATTTATTCTTCGCCGACAAAAAAACCAGCACGCTTTGGCGAATCGCGCTGGCCAGTGAGAAAGAAAACTTAGAAAAGGAAAAACGCTGAAATCGTTAACTGCAACGGCGTGCCCCCCCCCTCTAATTTAAGGATAGGGTTTTATAACCACCCGTCTTGACTCTCCCTTGCCGACGGATTCGGTGGTGATATCGGGATACTCGGCGAGGGTTATATGAATTACGCGCCGTTCAAAAGGCGACATTGGTTTTAGGGCGAGCTCGGCCCGGTAGAGGCGAACCTTTTTGGCCATATTCTTGGCTTCGGTCTTAAGTTCTTCCAGATGGTGCAGGCGATAGCCGTTGACGTCAAGGAAAAAACCGCCGGCCACCGCCGCAGATTCTCTCTCCACCAAGCGTTTAGTGAGATGCTCCAAGGCCAGAAGATTTTGGGCCCGCGAGCCAATCAGCAACCTGGCTTCATCGGTAACCACGTTGATGTACGGGATCGAAAGATCGGGTATGGACCGCTCTTCAACTTCGGCCCGAATGCCCATTTTCTCCAGTGTTTGATTTAAGCGCGCTCGGACTACGCTCATTTTCGAAAATGCGTTGAATCCATAACTGCTGAACTATAGCAAGGATGTTGAAAATTGTCCAGTAAAGGGCTACCGCCGACGGCAGAGACCACGAGATGCCGGCAATCACTAACGGCAAAAAGTAAGTGGTCTGAAATTTTAAGGCGTTCGCAAAGTCGCCAGTCTTGCCCGCCGCGGGGCCAGCGGTCATTTTATTCATCATCTTCGTCTGGACAAACTGCGAAAGCCCGGCAGCGATAGATAAAACGATGCTCCGCGAAGCCAAGTCAAACAGGCCGAATGAAATGGGGTTAAACGGCCCGACGTCGGGAATAAAAGAGTAGAGCAGCGTTTCGCCGTTGGAGGTGATGCCGCGATAAAAAACCTGGAAAAGTCCGAATAAAACCGGAAACTGGACGAGAATCGGCAGGCAGCCGGATAACGGATGAACGCCATGCTCGCGATAAAGAGCCAGAGTCTGCTTGGTTTGTTCTTCTTTATTGTCTTTGAAACGCTGCTGTAGTTCTTTGAGGCGCGGCTGGATTGCAGCCATGGCTTTTTGGGAACGAAGGGTCTGGACCGTGGAGCGGTGGAGAATCAGACGCACAGCTACAGTCAGCACGATTATAGCCAGGCCCAGGTCGTGATAGGGAATAACGGCGTAAATAAAGTAAAGGCCGTTTAAGAGCGGCTGGTAAATGACCGCGTGGTACAGCAGAGATATTTTCTGAAAAATAAAAGAGAAGGGGTTCAAGTAATCCGGCTATTGCGCCTACACTAAATCTTCCCGCGGCAGGGGATCATAGCCGCCGTCGGACCACGGGTGACAGCGCGAAAGTCTTTTAAAAAGAACCATAAAACCGGCAAGTAGTCCATATTGACGGATGGCCCGAAGGCCATAGTCTGAGCAAGTGGGTTCGTAGCGGCATCCTCCCGGTAAAATCAGCCAATGATGAAGGAGAGGAGATATCAGCAGCTGATAAGTTTTTATAAGGCGGCTGGCTAAGTCTATTATCATCTTAAGATATTTAAGATATCAAGGGTTTTTTCGGCTCTCTCGCGAAGGGCCTTTGGCGACCAAGAAGAAGCGAGGGGGCTGACTAAAACCACTACATCGCGGCGTATGCGCTCGCCGAAGAGCCGAAGCCGCGCAAATTCAGCCAGCTGGCGGCGAATGCGGTTCCGCCTTGAGCTTTTTTTAGCCACCTTTGACGAAACAGTAAAAGCGATGCGGCCGCCGCGGCTTGGAGCCGGTGCGCTAAAAGCGAGACCCAGCGGCGAAGGAACGCGGCGTCCGGCAGCCAGCACTCTTCTTAACTCGCGGCGATCGGCAAAGCGCATGCTCCGAGGAAGGGCCATATTGACGGCTAAACTGTCAGCCGGCGGCGTCCTTTGCCTCGGCGCCGGCGGAGAACCTCCCTTCCGGCATGAGCGCTCTGCCTTTTTAGAAAACCGTGGACTCTTTTTCGTTTTAGTTTTTTGGGCTGATAAGTTCTCTTCATGACCTTCGTGATGTTATTGCCGGCTAGTTTAGCTGCAAGGGCATTCTACTACAACTTTACCATAATTCCCAGTGTTGGTCATAAAGAATCCCCGTCGCGCGCCGATAACTTTAGTATTTGAGAAGAGCGGTCTTATACCGGTTTCGGCCTAGCCGATCTTATGCGGTAACGGCCGGAGGGTTCTTAACATCTTGTGAACAAATTTTCAACAGTTCTGTAAAAACGGCACTCTTCCTACCGGCAGCCGACTTCCATATACTTTATTCAACCGAGGGCGGAGTAATTTTAATCGGACGCGGACTAACCATGAATCACGAGGAACTTTGGAAAAACGTTCTTGCTGAACTGGAGTTAAGCATATCACGGGCGAGTTTTATAACGTGGTTTAAAGAAACGTCCATTGCCGAGCTCGGCGAGGGGATAGTGACCGTGTCGGTGCCCAACGGCTTTGCCAAAAACTGGCTCCAGGATAAATATCATAAGCTAATCCTAAGGGCCTTGCGAAGCGCTGTAGAGAACATACGCGAAGTAAACTATATCGTCGGGCATTTTGAGCGTGCCGGAAGCGCTCTGCGCTCGCACCCGCGAGCGGCGAGAGTTCCTTCTTTAGAGGTACCCCAGGATCGCTTCGAGCTTAAAGAGCTTGCGGTAGATCCGGAAAGCGGCCTTAACCCGCGCTATGTCTTTGACGCCTTCGTCGTCGGCTCATTCAACGAATTGGCTCACGCCGCAGCGCAGGCCGTGATTAAGAATATAGGCACCACCTATAACCCGCTTTTTATTTACGGCGGGGTGGGCTTGGGCAAAACACACTTAATCCAGGCTATCGGCAATGAGCTGCATAAGAAAGATCCCGGTTTGAAGGTGCGTTACCTTTCCTCGGAAAAGTACATGGGCGAGATAGTTGACGCTATAAACGACAAATCGATGAATCAACTGAAGGAACGCTACCGCAGTATAGATCTTTTGATTATGGACGACATCCAGTTTATCGCCAGAACCGAAAAGATGCAGGAAGAGTTTTTCCACGTCTTCAACGCTCTCTACGAAAAGAATAAGCAAATCGTCATATCCTCCGACAAGCCCCCGGCTTCTCTGCCTACCTTGGAGCAGAGGCTCCGCTCCCGTTTTGAAGGCGGGATGATTGCTGATATAGGTGAACCGGATTTTGAAACACGCCTGGCTATACTAAAAACCAAGCTGCAAAGCAAAAACTCGGCCTTGCCGCAGGATGTTTTGGCTTGCATAGCTTCGGAGGTTAAAGACAACATCCGCGATTTGGAGGGAGCCTTAAACCGAGTTGTTTTGCGGGCGACGATGTCGAGCGTGCCCATAAATGCCGAAGAGACGAGAAAAATACTTGCCCAGCTCGCAACCGGCCCGCGCAGAGTTACCTCGGCGAAGAAAGTCGTCAGAGTTGTGGCTGAGTTTTATGATGTCTCGGAAAAAGACCTTATCAATAGGAGCAGGAGAAAGGAAATCGTCAAACCGAGGCAGATTGCCATGTACCTTCTACGCGAAGAGTTAAAATGCTCTTTCCCTTACATCGGAGAGAAACTGGGGAAAAAGGATCACACTACAGCTATGCACGCCTACCGCAAAATCACGGCTGACTTGACTGCGAACCCGTTATTAGACAATGAAATTAAAACTCTGCGCGAGAAAATATATTCGGCTGTGTAAACCTTGTTACTTAGTTGTAGATTTTGCCAACAAATAATAAGGAAATGTTGTTAGCAGCTTCTTGATTACTTAAGTTAATTTAGCCTCCCGTCGCCGACTAAAAAATTCTCCCCAAATTACCCTCAATTTTTATACAGCGAGATTAAGGTAAAAAATTAATCAGGTAGGTAAATTTTACGCGGTTTTGTAAGATTATAAACAAATTATTCAATATAATAACAATAATAATAGTTAATATATAATATGAAAGTTACGTGCACGGTTGAAAATCTACGCGCGGGGATTGGAGTGGCTGATCGCTTTACTGGTAGGCATATAACTTTGCCTATACTTTCTTATATTCTACTAACTGCGAGTGAAAGTGGTATTTTTATCACGGCGACTAATTTAGAAATGGGTGTCCGGATTAAAATTGCCGGGAAAATTCAAAAACCTGGAACTATCGTCATCCCTAGTAAACACTTCTCGCAAATTCTACAATCAATAAAAGACGAAAATATAATATTAGAGTCCAAACAAAACCATGTATTACTTCACACTAATTCAAGCGATATCACTCTAAATAGTTTAAGCCCAAGCGATTTTCCTAAAATCCCAGAAATAAAAAAAGAAAACTCTTTTACCGCCAATGCCGCAAGATTAGTATCGGCTTTCCAGCAAACCACTCCAGCGGCCGCTCTTTCCGACCTTAAGCCGGAACTTTCGGGGGTGCTGATATCGTCTGATAACGGGGCGGTAACACTTGCGGCCACCGACTCCTTCCGTTTGGCTGAAAAAGTTCTTGTAAAGGAAGTCGGCGCGAAAAGCAAAACTGAATTCATAGTCCCAGCAAGAACAGCCCAGGAGGTGATGCGGGCAATGCCCGTAGACGATAACTCCGAGGTTTGTGTGGCAAGCGGCGAACGGCAGGTGGTCTTTGAGTGGGACGATACGACAGTTATCTCGCGCCTAGTTGATGGCAACTATCCTCCGTATAAAGGTCTTATACCAAAAGTTTTTGAAGCGACCTTAGTGGTTAACCGAGAAGATCTGCTTAAAAAGATAAAACTGGCGTCAGTTTTTTCTTCAAGGTTAAGCGATGTTACCATCCATTTTTCAGCTAATCAGGCGGAAGTGACGACGAGCAACGCCGAAACGGGCGAGACTATTTCACGAATACCAGCTAAAAGCCGAGGTAAGGGCGGGCCGGTCATGTTTAACTACCGCTATCTCCTTGATGGCCTGGAAGCGGCAGGAGGAGAAAGCGTAGTGTTGAGCGTGAACGGTTCCACCGGCCCGGCTATGCTGCAAAGTTCTGGAGATAACTCCTTTCTCTATCTCATCATGCCCATACGCGCAACCTAACCAAGCGATTGTTAGCTTAACCCGAGCCTATTAAATATTAAGGACCGGGGCCGCTGGCTAATAACTCGCTGGTTATATTGCCGACGGTGTCGTAAACTCTAATCTCAAGCGCTTCTTCCGCTGCGTTTAGCTTTTCTTCAGGAACGGAAAACTCAACTTCCTTTAGCGGAAAACTACGCGAGTCAATTATCTTTCCCAAAGAAAGCAGAGTTACTTCTTTAATAGCGAAGGCCGACTCAATTTTTAGCCGCACGATAGCTATGCCCTGATTTATTTCCATATGGCGTGCAATTATTCGCGGTTTCTTTTCCGGAGTGTGGACGTCATCATACTCTTGGGGGGCCAGTTCCGCCGCTTGGGGCACAAATCCGGAGCTTGGGAGCCAGTCTTGGAAAGTTTTTTCCCAGTTGGGATATTGCGGATTGTCTTCCGGATTTTGCGGCGGCGGGCCGGTTGGGTCGGCGGGATCGATCCAATATAAAAGATCATGCGGTTGGCCGTAGGCGATCTCCTTTCGGGTTTCCGGCGGAGTATGTTCGGTGGCCAGTTTTCTTGAAATAGCGTCAACTACAACTATAGTGTCTCCCTGCCAAATTCCGGCGAGCGCCGGTTTCACCGCTTCCGGCGGAGTCGGCTTCGGGAATTCTTCCGGAGGAAAGGCGGCCAAAGCAAAGTCCATAAAAGCGCGCCAGGTCGGCGAAGCGGCGAGGACTCCCGAGCCTTTTTGTCGCATGGGCGCATTGTCGTTGTTGCCGGCCCAAACGCCGGCGACGATGTTTGGAGTGTAGCCAATAGTCCAAGCATCGCGGTACTCTTGAGTGGTGCCTGTTTTCACTGCCACTTGTCTTGTTGGGAAATAAAGCGGAGATTCGCGGGCGAATACCGGAACGCGAGCCTCGTTGTCTGAAAGAACATCATTAATAAGTCGGGCCACTTCAGAATCAAGAACTTGGCGCGGCGATTCAATCTTCTCTTCCAGAATTTTGCCGTCGTTGGTCTCCACTTTTAAAACAGCCGCCGGGGGGTTAAGCGCGCCGTCATTGGCGAAAACTCCGAAGGCGCTAGCCATCTCCAGAAGCCTTACCTCGCCGCCGCCCAGCACCAAGGAAAGACCGAAGCGCTCGCGGGCGCTAAGGGTGGTGATGCCCATATCCTCGGCGGTGCGGATAGAGTCTTCTATGCCGGCAAGATACAGAAGTTTGACTGACGGCACGTTCAGCGATTGGGCGATGGCCTGGCGCAGGGTTACCGGGCCGCGGAATCGGTCATCGTAGTTTTGCGGATGGTAGCAGTCTTTGGGGTCAATGGTGGCGCCCGGACGCGGCCGGCCGTCAGGATCGCATTTTGGATTAAACTCGGTGGGCAGGTCGAAAAGCACCGTGTTCGGAGTAAAGCCTTTTTTGAATGCTGTCGCGTAAACGAACGGCTTGAAAGACGACCCCGGCTGGCGGAGAGCTAGCGCGGTGTTATAGTTGCCGTCGTTGTCGAGATCAAAATAATCGGGTGATCCGACCATAGCGAGAATATTGCCGTTTCTCGGATTTACAGCCGCGAGGGCCATGTTTTTAGCCTGGATCAGCTTTTTATTTTTCTCGGCGTACTCGCCCACCAGCTTTTCAGCCTCTTCTTGAAGCCGCCAATCCAGAGTGGTGGTGACGACCAACCCGCCCTCTTCCACCGCGGCTTCGCCGTAGCGGTTGTTCAGGTATTCGCGAACAAACATCACGAAATGCGGAGCGCGGATGTCTTTGGCCGCGGGCAGAAATTTCAATGTTTCGCTTGTGGCCGCGCCCGCCTCTCCGGCTGATAGATAGCCAAGTTCGCGCATGCGGTCGATGGCCAAATTTTTCCTTTGGAAAAGTTCGTCGCGATGCTGACCGTAAGGCGAATAATAGCTTGGCGCGCGAGGCAGGGCGGCGAGGAGCGCCGATTCGGCAACGCTCAACTCTTTGGCGTGCTTGCCGAAATAAGTTTCGGCGGCGGCTTCAAGGCCGTAAGCGTTTTGGCCGTAGGGGATCTGGTTTAAGTACATGGCCAGAATTTCGTCCTTGCCAAGTTTGGATTCAAGTAAGACAGCCAGAGCCGCTTCCTTGATCTTCCGGGTGATAGTCCGCTCGCGACCGAGGAGAGAATTCTTTATCAACTGTTGAGTTATAGTTGATCCGCCTTGGCTGAAATCCCGGGAGGCGATGTCCTTTAAGAAAGCGCGAACAATGCCGCGGAAATCCACGCCGCGATGCTGGTAGAAGTTTGCATCTTCGATGGCCACGGCGGCATTTTTTGCCGCGGCCGGCATTTCGGAAAAGGGCACCACCGTCCGTTTCTCCTCGCCGTGAATTTCAAACAAAAGAACTTTGCCGCTGGCATCAAATATTTTCGTGGATTGGATGACGCGGCGCGAAAAAAGATATTCAGGATCGGGGAGGTTGAGAAGCGCTGCGGCTATACCCGCGGCTCCAGCGAAAAAAGCGAGCGCGGAGATGACGAGGATAAGAAAAAAGACTCTTCTTTTTAGAGTCGTGCGCCTTAGCGGGCGGCTGGCTCGGCGGCGGCGAAAAAACATAATGCGGCTAATTATAGCATGAACGCGGCGTTGTTGGAATACTGGCGGTTTTATGCTAATGTTTTCCCATGGGCAAAAAATTTTCCGGCCAGGACAGTTTTCTTTCTTTCCTGGAGGAGAGAAGCCAGGAGATAATCGGGCGGGACGATTTGAGGAACGCCTTGGCGACCGGAAAGAAGCTTCGCGTCAAGCTTGGCGTTGATCCAACCAGCCCGCGCTTACATCTTGGCCACGTGGTGCCTCTCCGGATACTCCGCGCTTTTCAGGATGCCGGTCATAAGGCGGTGGTCATCATCGGCGACTTTACCGCCGGAATCGGCGATCCTTCCGGACGGGCGCAGGCGCGAAAACAGCTTTCGCCCCGGGAGGTCCGCGCTAATGAAAGAGTTTACCGGCGGGAGATCGGGCGCGTGGTTCGGCTCGAAAAAACCGAGTTCCGCCATAACAGCGAGTGGCTGGCGAAAGTGAAGCTCGGCGATTTTTTAGGTTTGCTTATGAACTTCTCGCTTAAAAGTTCGTGGGAGCGCGAGGATTTTCAAAGGCGGCTGGCCGAAGGGAAAGAAGTTCGTTTGCACGAAGCTATGTACCATGTTTTGCAGGCCTATGACTCGGTGGTTGTCGGAGCCGACGTGGAGTTGGGGTCTTTGGATCAAAAGCTGAATATTCTGGCTGGCCGCGAACTCCAGAAAAAAATGGGGCAAAAGCCGCAGAGCGTCGTTTTACTGCCTTACCTGCTCGGTTTGAGCGGCGGCCAGAAAATGTCCAAGTCGGCCGGCAATACGATAAACCTCGGCGATTCGGCTAAAGACATGGTCGGCAAGGTTATGTCTATTCCCGATGCTTTAATTATCAACTATGCGGAGCTTGCGGCTTGGTTTCCGCCGGCGAAAGTTGAAGAGATAAAAAAACATTTGGCTAAAGGGGGCAATCCCCGCGATGTAAAGATGGATATTGCCGAGGCGGTTAGCGCTTTGTATCACGGCGGCGGCGCTGGAAGCAAAGCTAGAGCGGAATTCCTCGCGGTCTTTTCCAAAAAGCAGCTGCCTAAAAAAATGCTTGAGGTTAAGCTGGCGCAAGGATGGCATGATGCCCTGCGGATTATCGGCGAGCTTGGCGCCGTTTCTTCCAAGTCGGAGGCTCGGCGTCTGGCCCGCGGGCGGGCGCTGGAAGTTGACGGCAAAAAGGTGGGGCCCGGCGAAAAAGTTGAGGTTCGTCCCGGCAGCATTGTTCGCCTCGGCAAGAAAAAGTTTTATCGCATAATTTAGAACTTGAGCGCATAAAAACAAGTAGGGCCTGACCCTACTTGTTTTTATGCGCTTCTTTATTCCTCATTCCTCGTCGGTGTCTAAGGAAGAGTCGAGTTCTTGCTCTTCTTCATCCTCGTCTTCGGTGAGCAGGTCATCGTCATCCTCGAGTTCATCATCGTCCTCGGCGATCGGGCGGTAGCCGGAATGACCGAATTGAGTCATGGCTAAAGTTCTAAATTGCGTAGTGTTCATTTTCGCGAATTATCGACCTTTAGTTTATATTCTCTTGCATTCAACCGCGGCCCGCCTGCCGGACGGGCAGGCCGTAAGGCCGCGGGTCTCTATTCTTTTCTCTGATGTTTAATCCCGGGGATTGCCGGCGGTGATTAGCTTTTGGCAGGAGCATGATAGGGCCTTAGGACGGCGGCCGCCGGTAGTAAATGCCGGCGATGGCGATGGCGATGGCATCAACGGCATCGTCGCCCGGAGGGATAATCTCATTGGGGAAAAAGGAGCAGACCATTTTTCGGACCTGATTCTTGTCGGCGCGGCCGTAGCCGGTTGCGGCTAATTTAACCTCCAAAGGCGTGCACTCCCAGATGTTACGGGTGCGGCGCAGAGCTGTCAAGAGAATTATCCCCCGCGCTTCGGCGACGGCGATGGCCGTTTTGCTGTTTTTGGCAAAGAAAATCTTTTCCACCACAACCGCGTCGGGGCGGTCGCGCTTCAGGCGCCGGTCAAGAGCTTTCTCTAACAGAAGAAGGCGTTCGGCCGAATTGTTTTGGCGCGGCACGCTTACGGTTTCGGCGGCAAGCAGTTTAAATCCGCGCGCGTCTTTCTCAATCGCGGCATAACCTAATTTCCCCGTTCCCGGATCAATACCGATGATTCTCATAACTCGGCGATATTCGTCCAAACGTCGTTGATGTCGGGATGATTCTCCAAAGCTTCAGCCATAATGTCGGCTTTGGTTTGATCCCCTGCACTGATGTGGATGACGTTTTTGGGCAGGGCGGCGAAAACCGAGGTGGTAGGGGTAAGACCGAGTTTGCCGACGGTCCGGCTAAACTCCTCGTACTTTTCCGGAGCAACGATGGCGCGGACGACCGCTTCGCTGATATTGGTGTCTTCGGCCCCGGCGTCAATCAGAGCGAGTTCAACGTCTTCGCTCTTTCCCCCCTCGGCGGGGAACTCCAGTATTATGCGGCGCTCAAAAATCCAGGCAACGCTGCCGGAAGTTGCCAGACGTCCGCCGTGTTCGTCCAAAAGGCGCTTGATTTCGCCGGTGGTGCGGTTAGGGTTATCGGTTAATCCCGAAATCAAAAAGGCGCTGGCCCCGGGACCATAAGCTTCATACTCCACCGGGGAGAGATTGTCGGTTTCTTCTCCGCCTTTCGCGCGGGCGACGGCTCGCTCAATGTTGTCTTTAGGCAGGCCCGCGCTCCGCGCCTGGTCCATGGCTTGACGCAGCTTGAAGTTGGTTTCGGGATTGGGGCCGCCTTCTTTCGCGGCCACGGCAATCAAACGCCCAAGCTTGGAAAAAAGCGCGCCGCGTTTCGCGTCGGATCCCGCTTTTTTATGCTTTACTTGGGTCCACCTGGAATGTCCGGACATTATTGCGCTAAGCACCCTCATCCTCGGAGACGGGGCGTCCCGCTCCGCGGGAACGCCTCGCGTCTGGACCGCAAGCGGCGAGGATGAGGGTGCAAGTTTAGAACGAGCGCGCCGAGTTGGTCGAGGCGCGCGAGCACTTTCGCAACAAAGCATCACCACAATACCGCGCCGCTCTCGGGGTGCGGATGCTTTATTTTTGCCCTTCGGTCTTAAACGGCGGCATGTGCTGGCGGATGTATTTCAAAATGATATCCTTGGCCGCGTCGCAGTGCGGCACGTCGGTTATGGTAAAAGTGGCCTCACCGGCCGTTTCAATGTGGATGTGGCCGAAGCCGAGCATGGTCGGAATAAAACCCGGCGCCTCCACGGTAACGTTTTGGATGCGGTCCATGGCGATTTCCGAAATCTCACGATGGAAAAGACCGCGCTGTTCTATGTCTATAATGCGCTCGTTGGTGACTATCCAGGCGTCAAGATAATAAGACAGCCAGGCTACGAGCATAGAGGTCAGAACAGCCATAAGGTAGAGGGCGGTGAAGAAGTTTATTATCAAGTTAAGCGGCGGAACTATGGGCACGGAGAGAAGTTTGAAGAGGACGGCAACAACAGCCGGCAGAATAAGAAGTGCGGTAAAGAAAACAGCCGGGCCAAGAAGGCGAAACCAGTGGCGGCGCATCACCAGAAGAATTTTTTC
>CAZKCN010000001.1:17080-19200 GCA_964551555.1 uncultured Candidatus Saccharibacteria bacterium
GCTTTAGGCCATTCAATATCGTAGCGTTTCATGACTTGCAGGTTGTAAACGGCCGCGCCCAAAAGAAATAGCGAAATGGCGGCAAAGGTAAACATGGTTAACTTGGCCGCTAGCCAGTCGGGCAAAGTGTAGTTGCGAATGTGGTAGTAAGCCGCGGCGGCAAAATAAGCGTCTACCGCGACGAAGGCAATAAGCAAAATGGTGAGAAAGGTAAGCAAGGATCGGATTAGGAGTTTAGAAGGCGGGTTTGATCGGGAACCGGAAGTCCGAGATGCCGCCAGGCGAGCTGCGTGGCCGTGCGGCCGCGCGGCGTTCTTTCCATAAAACCGAGCTGCATGAGGTAAGGCTCGTAGACTTCTGCTATCGTTTCTTCTTCCTCGGCGGTGGCCGCGGCGAGCGCGGCAAGGCCGACCGGCCCGCCTTGGAATTTGGTGACAATGGTTTCTAAAATGCGCCGGTCGGTTGGCTCAAGTCCGGCCTGGTCTATTTCAAGAAGTTTCAGCGCCTCGCGGGCGGACGAAGTAGTCAAGACGCCGTTACCGTGCACTTCGGCGTAGTCGCGAACGCGCTTCAGGAGGCGATTGGCCACGCGCGGAGTGAAGCGCGAGGCCGCGGCGGTGATTTCTATCGCTTCCGGGTCGGCTTGTATGCCGAGAATGCCGCAGGAGCGCCTAAGGATTTTCCGGACCTCGTTTTCAGAGTAGAAATTGAGCCGGAAAGTCATGCCGGAGCGCGGGCGGAGGGGCCCGGAGAGCATGCCGATTCTCGTCGTTGCGGCAATGAGGGTGAAGGGGGGAAGTTCAAGCTGGATGGTTCTCGCTGAAGGCCCTTTGCCGATGATGATATCAAGCGTCCGCGATTCCATTGCCGGGTATAATACTTCCTCAATGAGCTTATTCAGGCGGTGAGCTTCGTCAATAAAAAAGATGTCGCCGGGCAGGAGGTTGGTCAGGATGGAGGCGAGATCGCCGACGCGCTCAATGGCCGGGCCGGAGGTGATGCGGATGTTGGCGTTAAGCTCGCGGGCGATGAGGTGGGCTAGAGAGGTTTTGCCTAACCCGGCCGGGCCGTATAAAAGCACGTGTTCTATCGGTTCGTTTCTTTTTTTCGCCGCGGCAATCAGGATTTTCATGTTATCCTTGATGCCCTCCTGGCCTATAAATTCGTCCCAGCGCTGGGGGCGGAGGGTTTGATCAAGAGCCGCGTCTTCGTTTCGTTGTTTCGGTTCGGTGAGCATAGGAGTAATCGCGAAAGTAATCGCGAATATACGAATTTACACAAATATACGAATATACAAATCCGCGAATTCGTATATTTGTATATTACTCGCCATTCGTATATTCGCGATTACTCATTGACATGCCCTCTTTAATTTGTTATAATGCCCAACTAGAAAGGGAAAGGACAAAAGGAGGGTCTAAAACCCTTCTTTAGTTAATTTTGGCTGGCAATGCTTCCCCGGGCTGTGGGCAATTAAGGTTGATTGACGTTGGCCTTAATGGGGGTTTTTATATGCTCGGCGTTCTGGTTCCCGCCTTGCCCCGCACATAAGTTGATATATTTCTTTCCGAAAATGCATACCAACTTATGTGCGGGGCTTGCCGCGGATCGGGCTCGGGCGTACGACTTCAAAATCCTGGCCTCCGCGCTCCCAAGCCGGAGAATTGCCCACAGCCCGGGGAAGTATGCGTTAGTTTTAAGTTTGTAAGTTTCGCTCGGTCTGGCAGAGCCAGACCTCGCTCGCAGTTTCGTCTCGCCTGCGGCGAGACTCCTTAGTTCCGCGCGCTTCGCCAAGCTGAGCTTGGCTTCGCACGCTCGTAGCTTACGGACAGGACCTTTGCAACGGGTTGCTTGGGCCGAGCTTGGCTCGGGGAGGGAGAACGTATGAACGGCAAGTATTCTCGTGTTAGGGAGTGGGTTAAGGTGTTTCTGGATAGGGAGGGCGTAGTTCTCGGGAACAGGCTTTTGATTCTCGGCGCAGGCGTGGTCCTCGGCGGCCAGTTTGGCGTCAAGGCTAGTGTCAGCTTGGGTGCCGCGTTCGTGGTCATCGGTTTTATTCTCTGGTCGTCTCGCGAGTGAACCGTTCGCGAGATCGTAGCGATTTACCTGCCTAGTCAACG
>CAZKCN010000002.1:0-3446 GCA_964551555.1 uncultured Candidatus Saccharibacteria bacterium
CTACAGGATCTAACGGGGTAAACCCGCGACCGTCGGCGGTCGGCGCGGTATGAAAGAAAAAGTTGTAGGCGGGATCCTTCAGGCCGGAGGCGAGCTTGGCTAAAGTTATGCCGAGAGCCTCGCCGAGATTTTCCGCTTCGCCTTCGCTTATGGCCTCAAAGCGCGGATGGTGGCGGCGCGGGAAAATTCTGATTTCGAAGGCCTGACGCGAAGCGAAAGGACAGAAAGCGATAAAATCCTCATTGGTGACGATAAGGCGTTTTTTATCCTTAAGCTCAAAATCAAGCATAACGCAGTGCGGGCATTTTTTATTTTCATGAAAATACGCGGCTGACCCGCGAAGCGACCGCGAAACGTCCGGAGGAATAACCGGAATAGCGATGATCTGCGAGTGAGGATGAGCGACGGTAGCGCCCGATTCCGGGCCGTGGTTATGGAAAATAGCAATGTATTCAATACAATCCTCGCCTCTAATAGCCAGATATCTTTCGCGGTAGGCCCTGATAATCAGTTTAACTTCTTTCTTGGTCATAGCCCCAATCGGCCGCCGGTGGTCGCGGGTTACAACCACTTCGTGAAAACCGACTCCGTCACGCGAGCGGTAAGGACCGGCCTTTTTGTCCGCACCGCACGCGCCCTGTCCGAAAGCCGGATACTTGTTGGTTACAACCTGCACCCACCACTCCTTTTCAAGACGCGCTCTCACGGGGGAAGAAAAGAGGTTCTCGCCGATCGGGCGGAAACCGCTGCCGGCGCGGTCATAGACTAAAACAGCTTCGGGCATAACCCGCCCAAAGGGGCAGATCCTCTTCGGTTGGCTGACCTTAGCGGGAGTCCGCTTCGCAAATTCGTTCGGACGCCGCGCCCGCCCGGTGGCCACCACCACCCAGTCGCCGGTTACGATATCTTGTCTAAGTTCGGAGATATTTTTCATCGGAGCTAGTTAAGTGAATTAAGCAGGTTAAGCGGAGCCCGCCGACGTACTTGATTCACTTAATTTACTTAACCTGCTTAACGTACTCATACTTTCCGGTGAGCAAATTCCACCTAATGCGGAATACGTCGCCGAGCACCCGTATATAGTCCGCTGGAGTTACCCTGCTGTCCGCGTCAAACCTCCACTGCACGGGGATAACGCCGATCCGAAAGCCGAAACGCCGCGATAACGCCAACATCTCAATGTCAAACGAAAAGCCGGTCATGGCAATTTGAGGGAACAGATTCCCAGCGGCTTTGGCGGTAAGGGCTTTAAAACCGTTCTGCGTGTCCCAGATGCCCCAGACGCCGCCGATTACTTGGATGACGAGATTACCGAGGTTGCCGAGCAGTTCCCGATACAGCGGCTCTTTCACGTCGCGCGATGCTCCGGGCGCATCCTTGGAGTCGCGCGAAGATATCACCACCTCATAGCCCCGCCGAAAGAACGGAATCATTTTGTCAAAATACTCCGGCGCGGTGGAATTATCGGCGTCGGAAAAAAGCCGTATGTCACCGCTGGCTTCAAGTATCCCCCGCTTAACCGCCCAGCCCTTGCCGCGGTTCTCTAAGTTCAAAACGCGGAGATTAGGCATCCTGCTTATAAGCTCGCGAACCACTTCAGCGGTGCGATCGGTTGAAGCCGAGTTTGAAACAATAATTTCATAGCTCGGAATTTCCCCGGCCGCGAGGCGCGAACGCAAATAGGCGTCAACTTCGCGAAGCGATTTTTCTATACGCTTTTCCTCGTTGTAAGCCGGGATAATCCAGGAAAGAAACATCTAGTTGCGAAGTAAATTAAGTGAATTAAGCAGGTTAAGCGAGTTAAACGCGGCCTGCTGACGCACTTAATTCACTTAATTTACTTAACTTGCTTAACGCGCTTATCTAAATATGTCTGCAATATCAACGCCGCGGCCGAGGCATCAGTTTTAACCTTAGCCGTATGCCGCTCGGCTATCTTGGTCGTAAAAAGCTCGTTTTCAAACTCTATGCCAACAGTCAATCTATTGAAGTCCGACTTCAATAGATTTAGACGGTTGACTGCCTCTTGTAATTTTAGCTTTTTCGCAAGCTTGGCGGCAAACTCCCTTACCTCTTTAGCTTGCCCGCCCTCCCGGCCTGTTGAGGAGAGAGGCCAACCGACAACTACCGTACCGACTCCTTCCTTTTTGATAACGGCGCAAACGTCATCCAAGTTTTTAACTGCGGCGTAAGGAAAGGCAATAATGCCATGCTCGTCGGAGAGCGCTAGGCCAATCCTCTTTGCGCCGTAGTCTATGCCGAGGTAACGCATGGGTGAGCAGCGGGTTAAGCAAGTTAAGTAAATTAAGTACGTCGGCGAGCTCTACTTAACTTGCTTAACTAGCTTAATTCACTTAACCGGCTTCAGTTAAGACTTCTGCGCCATTCTTGGTCACTACGACGGTATGCTCAAAGTGAGCCGCGAGCGAGCCATCTTCGGTCCGCCATGTCCAGCCGTCGCCGGCGGGGACAACTTTCGCGCTACCCATCGCGGCCATCGGCTCAATGGCCAAAACGCTATTTTCCCTGATGATTTCCCCCTCGCCCCTAGACCCAAAGTTTGGAACGTTAGGCTGTTCGTGCAAATGCCGGCCGACGCCGTGACCCATCAGTTCGCGAACAACCTTAAAGCCGCCTTCCTCAATATGACTTTGGATGGCAAAACCGACGTCGCCGAGGGTGGCCCCAGCCTTGAGCGCCTCCAGGCCTCGCGCCAGAGATTCTTCGGTAATTTTTAGAAGCTCTTCGGCCTTAGGCGAAACGAGCCCTACCGCGGCGGTGAAAGCCATGTCGGTAATCAGTCCGCCCTCGGCCGGATAGCGCATACCGAAATCAACGCTTACAATGTCGCCTTCCTTGAGAATCCTATCACTGCGGGGGATGGCATGAACGACTTCGTCGTTAACTGAAGCGCAAATGCTAGCCGGGAAGGGGCGTTCTCTTTTGCTCGCCCGGTAGCCCTTAAACGCCGGTGAGGCACCCGACGATAAAATCAGGGCTTCGGCCAAGCTATCCAAATCTTTAGTTGATACTCCCGGCTTCACCGCCGCGGCGAGCTTATGGCTGATTTCGGCGAGCCGTCGGCCGGACTCGCGAAGAGTATTGAGTTCTTTCTCCGAAGAAACAATCATCACGCTAAACTTATTGTTTGTCCAGAATCCCCCGCAGCTTTGCTGCGGGGGATGAATGGCAACAAACAATAACCCCTCCCTTTCTTCCCGCTCATGAGGTGATGACCTCCATTCTGAAGATTATTCATGAAATATGGGCTTCAAGAAACAGTACCAAAGAAAGGGAGGGGTGAACTGGAGATACCGCGAGCCTTCGCTCTCTGGAGCTCCATGTTCATTGCTTCCTTAGCATAGAACCTCACATCCGCGGGCACATTGAAAGAAAGGCTGTCGAGCTCCTCCAAAGAAACCCACCGAATATCGTTATGCTCGCTC
>CAZKCN010000002.1:3546-17471 GCA_964551555.1 uncultured Candidatus Saccharibacteria bacterium
AGAAAGGCTGTCGAGCTCCTCCAAAGAAACCCACCGAATATCGTTATGCTCGCTCGGCAAGAGTTTTACGCCATCGGTTCTTGCTCTAACGAGATAATAAAGAGCGATATGGCGATGATGGTCGTTAATGCGGTGAATGTTCAGCCATTGCGGCCGCCATAACGAAACCTGACTTCCGCCGTTCAGCTTCGGACGCTCCGCCAAAACTTCAATGTCGCCGGCGGTTAATCCCGTTTCCTCTTGAATTTCGCGCAACAGCGCCTCATCGGGATTTTCGTGAAGTTCAATGTGTCCGCCCGGCGGCAGCCACTGGCCGAGTTCCTTGTGGTCAACCAGCAAGACGCGGCCGTTATGGACGATGAGCGGGCTTACCACGAAATCAATTAATTCGTGTATGTGGGCCATAGCAACTACAGCCGCAGAGCTTTTTTGATATCGCGCCAAACCTCGGCAACGCTCTTATCGCCGTCAACCACCACCAATCGCTTCCTCTGGCGATAATAGCGAATGACCGGCTGGACGTTGATCGTAAAAAAATTAAATCGCTCCCGGATGGCTCTGGGATTATCGTCAAAGCGCCCGCGGGCGAGGAGACGCTTAAAGGCCTCGCGCTTTGACAGTTTTACGTATATAGCCACCGGAAGTTCGCGTCCGACGTTAGCCATAAAATCATCCATCATCCGCGCCTCCTCCACGCGCCGAGGCGCGCCGTCAAAAACCAAGTTCTCGCCGCCCCGCAAGCGCTGAACAAATCCAGACAGCCATATATGCGCCGCCGCCCAGTAGGGCACCAGGCCTCCGCGCTCAATAATATCCCTGATGTAGCGCCCGACGAGATTTTCCCTTCTCATCACCCTCCTTAAGCCGTCTCCGGTGCTGATATTTACCGCGCGCGGCACGGCTTTCATCAATAAAGCGGTCTGGGTGCCCTTACCCGAGCCGGAAATGCCCAAAAAAACAAAAGTCCTCTTAAGTTGGCGAACTTTCTTACTCATATTCATGCATCACCAGTTGGGCATCTATCTGCTTCAGAGTTTCAAGAACAACCGAAACGACGATCAAAAGCGAAGTCCCGCCGATGGTGAGAGCGCTTAACCCAAAGCCGGCCTGCACGGCAAGGGGCAAAACGGCAATGGCTCCGAGGAAAATAGCGCCGAAAAGAGTTATACGATTCAAAACGCGATAGAGAAATTCGGCCGTCGGGCGGCCGGGCCGCATGCCGAGTATGAATCCGCCCTGTTTTTGGATATTGGTGGCAATGGCTTGCGGGTCAAAAGTTACCGCGGTGTAGAAATAGGTGAAAAGAAACACCAGTAAAAAGTAAAGAACGCCGTAGAGCCAGCTATTGTTCAAAAGCTGAATCAGAAAACGCGAAACAGCCTGCACTGCGTCGTTAGGCACCGTGGCAAGGAAGTTGCCGATGAGGCCCGGGAATAAAATGACCGAGATGGCGAAAATTATCGGGATGACGCCGGCCTGGTTGACTCTCAAAGGCAGGTGCGTTTCCACTCCGCCGAAAATGCGGTTGCCTCTTACGCGCTTGGCATAAGACACCGGGACGTTTCTTTGGCCTTCGGTTATGACCACGACACCGGCAATAACTACGAGACTCACGGCGATGAAGGCGAGATACGCGGGGATAGCCGATGGATCAAAAGTCAAAAGGGTCTGACGCAAGTCCACCGGCAGGCGCGAAACGATGCCGGCAAAAATCAAAAGCGAGATGCCGTTGCCGATGTTTTTTTCCGAGATCAGTTCGCCAAGCCACATTAGAAAAAGAGTTCCCGCGCTGACAATGATCATGCTCGTCACGTAGCCGAACAAGCTCGGCGCAGGCAGGATCTGCTGGCGCACTAAAACAACCAAGAGGCCGTAGGACTGGAGGAGTGCCAGCGGCACGGTCAGCAGGCGCGAGTACTGGTTGAATCTTTGGCGTCCGGCCTCACCCTCTTCCTGATACATTTCTTTTAAGCGGGGGAAGATCATGGTCAGAAGCTGCATGATGATGGAAGCGGTGATGTACGGCCCCACGCCGAGCATGGTCACCGAAAGATTCTCCAAAACGCCTCCCGAAAATACGTTCAGCAGGCCGAAAAACTGGTTGCCGGCGAGAAAGTCTTTTAACCTTCCGGGGTCAACTCCCGGTACCGGAATGGCCGCCACCAAACGAAAGACAACGAGCAGAGCCAAAACGAAAAAGACCTTTTTACGGAGGTCCGGCAACTTAAAAGTCAAAAGCAGTTTTTGGAGCAAGTTGAATGAGAACTTATTCGGCTAAAAGGGAGGGCTGGCGCATTCCCGCGCCGAGAAGAATCGCGCCAATTTACACCTACTCTATGCCGACGCTGTTTTCCCGACGCTTTTGGACAGTGACACGCCGCTGAACGAAAAGTTCTTGCCCGAAGCGCTGCCTCGGCCCAGAATCTTAATCCTCGGCACCCTGCCCTTTATCTTACGCACCAAACCCTTTTTTATCAAGGCCTCCGGGGTTATCCGTTCTCCGCTGGAAAAATGCCGAGCCAGAGCGCCTAAGTTAATCACCGCGTACGGCGCGCGGAACGAGCGAAAGCGGTACCCGCGGGCTTTGGGGATTTTTTTGATCACATCGCGCAGAGCCGGGCGGATTTTGCCCCCGGCGCGGGCTCTTTGGCCTTTGGTCCCGCGCCCAGAGGTCGTGCCGCGTTTGCCCCCGCGGCCCACCCTCCTGCCTCGCTTTAATTTTGTCCTCGGTTTTAATTGGTGGAGTTGCATGTAAATTTAGGAATTTTCAATTATCAATTTTCAATTCTCAACCAATTCTCCAATTACTCAATTTCCAATTAACGATACGGTGGTTTGAAAATTGCGGAATTGAAAATTCATTGAAAATTGGTCATTGAAAATTGAAAATTAGTTTTCGGTTAGGGTTCTGGATTCCGCGCTTCGTATTTCAATTGTTTTAGTGCCTCCAGCGTAGCCATGGCATTGGTCAGCTTGTTCGGCGTGCGCGAAAGTATTTTGGAGGAAACGTTGGTTATGCCCGCAAGTTCCACCACTGCCCTCACCGCACCGCCGGCGACAATGCCCGAGCCGACCGGGCGGGGTTTCAGAAGGATGACCGCCGCGGAAAATTTGGCCCGCACCTCGTGAGCGATGGAACCGCCGGAAGTAATCGGCACCAAAACTAAATGTTTCCTGGCCCGAGACGCCGCCTTTTCCGAGGCAACAGTCACATCGGGGCCTTTAGCCACGCCGATGCCTACTTTGCCTTTGCGGTTGCCGATAACCACTGTCGTGCGGAAGCTAAAGCGGCGGCCGCCAGCCACAACCCGCGCGACCCTGCGCACATCCAAAAGTTTGCGATCAAACTCCGACCGCTCCCCCTCTTTGCGCCTGCCCCTCTCGCCGCGACGAAAATTAGCCATGGTAAACCGGGTTAGATCTCCGCCCCTTACTTCTTAAAACTTTAGTCCGCCCTTACGAGCCGCCGCGGCCAAGAACGCGACCGAGCCGTGGTAGCGATAGCCGCCGCGATCAAAACACACCCGGCGAATGTCCTTAATTTTGGCTTTAGCCGCGATATCCTCGCCCACCCACAAAGCGCGTTCAGCCAGAGTCAGTTTCTTCCGGCCTTTGGCCTTAGGCATTTTATCATCCGAGGAACTGGCTAGAGTTATCCCCCGCGCATCGTCAATAAGCTGGACGCGAACGTGCCGGTTTGAACGGAAAACCGAAAGACGCGGCTGACTACCCGTGCCTTTAGCTCCAACCCGCACGCGGCGCGCGCGCCGCGAGCGATTCACTCGTTTGGCCTTATCCTGCTTCATTATTTTTTACGATCCTCCCGTGCTGACCGCCTTCTTGCCAGCTTTCCTCCTTATTCTCTCGCCAAGGTAATGAATGCCTTTGCCTTTGTACGGTTCCGGCGGACGGACTTTGCGGATGCGCGCCGCAACATCGCCCACAAGTTCTTTATCAGCGCCCGAAACGGTAATAGTGTTCTTTTCCACTTTAAGCGTTATTCCCGCTGGAGCTTCAACTCTAACCGGATGCGAAAAGCCGATAGTCATCACTAGGCTGCTGCCATCCATAGAGGCGCGATAACCCACCCCCTCTATTTCGAGCTTCCTCTCAAAGCCCAGGCTCACGCCGACAACCATGTTGTTTATCAGCGCGCGAAAAAGACCCCACAAAGCGCCGGATTTTTTGCTTTCTTTGTCCAAACGCACGTAGAGAAGGTTATTTTCAACACTGGTCTTCACTTCCGGACGAAGAGCAAGAGTTAAGGCGCCTTTCGGTCCGGCAACACTAATTGACCGGCCTTGCACTGTAACCGTCACGCCCGTAGGCAATTCTATTGGTTTTCTGCCAATGCGGCTCATAGGTGATGAATATGGTGAAGCTGGTGAAAATGATCAACCTGACTAAGCGAAACGATTGATTGCTCTTACCACACCTCGGCTATTATCTCGCCGCCCAAGCCGGATTTTCTCGCCTCCTCGCCGGTCATAAGGCCTCGGGAAGTTGAGATGATGCTTAGGCCAAACCCCTGGCGCACCGGCTTAATTTTATCCTTGGAAACGTAGAGCCGGCGCGACGGCTTGGAAACGCGGCGGACACCCTCAAGCGCCGGTCTCTTGCCGTCGTAGCAGAGCTTCACTTCCATATATTTTCTGACCTTCCGCCCTTTTTTTTCAAAACCTTCGATGTATTTTCTCCCTTCCAGTATGCCGGCTATCCCTTCACGCATTTTTGAATAGGGAACAACAACCGAGCTTTTGCCGGCGCGATACCCGTTCTTGATACATA
The DNA here is from genome assembly GCA_964551555.1 of uncultured Candidatus Saccharibacteria bacterium. Taxonomy (GTDB): domain Bacteria; phylum Patescibacteriota; class Minisyncoccia; order Sungbacterales; family SURF-37; genus CAYNAP01. Next base: position 8,335 of record CAZKCN010000002.1, read on the forward strand.
TGAGAAAATCTGAAATTGGATCAGTCATGTGAATGTAAGGGGTTAGGGTTTAGGGATTAGGGGTTGAGAACAAGATATAGTTCGATTAATCCCTATCCCCTATACGCCCTTACCAGCTTGATTTCTTTATTCCGGGTATTTCGCCTTTGTTGGCGAGCTCCCGAAAACAAATGCGGCAAAGATCAAAATCGCCAAGATACCCGTGTTTACGCCCGCAACGAAAACAGCGGCGCACGACACGCGACTTATATTTGGGCTTTTTCAAAGCTCGCGCAATTACTGATTTCTTCGCCATAGTTCTATTTGACCGACTCTAAAATTTTCAATTATCAATTTTCAATTATCAATCAAGCTCTAATCACCCAATTTCCAAAATTGGTAATTTGGAAATTGAAAATTTATTGAAAATTGGTCATTGAAAATTGAAAATTATTTTATCGGAAATCCAAGAAGCTTCAGCAGCTGAATACCTTCTTCTCTTCGTTTAGCCGTAGTAGTGATGGTTACCTCAAAGCCGAAGATAAACCTCACGTCCTCGCCGATCATCTCCGGAAAAACGATATGCTCTTTAAGGCCTATTGTCAAGGTGCCCCGCCGATCAAAAGATTTTGGGTCCAGACCGCGAAAATCACGCTGGCGCGGTATGGCTATGGCCACCAGCCGTTCCATAAAATCCCACATTCTTGGCCCGCGGATAGTTGACTTATAGCCAACGATCAGGCCTTTCCTGGTCTTGAAAGCGGCGATGGATTTCTTTGCCGGCCGGGGCGAGGGTTTCTGCCCAGTTATAAGAGCCAAAGCTTTTCTCACTTCTTCCTGCTGTTTTTCATCGCGCATGCGCCCCACGCCGACGTTAACCACCACTTTTGAAACCCGCGGAACAGCCATTATATTTTTATAGCCGAATTTCCTCTGCATGGCCGGGACAACTTCCTTTCTGTACTTTTCTTGGAAATCTACCATATTCAAATAATTAATGTGCTAAACTCAAGTGCTTTAAGTGTTTGAGTAAGTGTTTGAAGTCGGACTTCAAACACTTCGTTGACTTTTGACCCCGTTAGAGATGCGAAATGAAACAACTTGTGGCATGTGCGTGATTACAAAGCGCCTCTTACTACCCGTTCAATGTAGAGTAAATCTAACGGGGTTGAGATTTGCGTTTTGAGTTGCCATACCCAGTTATTGATCACGATACATCGGCTCTGCATTTCTTACAGTACCGCACCTTCTTTCCGGTGACATTGAGCCGATAACCAACTCTCGTCGGCTTGCCGCACGCCGGGCAAACCAGCTCTACGGCTGAAGCCGAGATCGGCGCCGGCATTAGTATAACCTGCCCTTTCTTATCCTGGCGGCGCGATCGCTGGTGTTTTTTCTTCAAATTCACGCCGTCAACTACAACCTTAAACTCGCGCGGCAAAACCCTGGCGACTTTGCCTCTTTTGTTCCTGTCCTTGCCGGAAAGAATTTTTACGGTATCGCCTTTTTTTATTTTCATCTTCCATAGACTACGAAATACGAATTTTTTGCGAATATACGAAAAAATGTGTGGCAATGGTTTTCGTATATTCGCAATCTTTTCGTATTTCGTAGCGCTAGATCACCTCCGAAGCCAGCGAAATTATCTTGGCAAATCCCCGTTCTCTTAATTCTCTCGCTACCGGGCCGAAAATGCGCCCGCCTTTAGGCTCCAAGCCGTCAACAACGACCGCGGCGTTGTCGTCAAAGCGAACTGCCGTCCCGTCCGGACGCTTAAAGGTCTTCTTCTGGCGAACAATAACCGCGCGCACCACATCTTTCTTTTTAACCGGCTTGCGGGGCTCCGCAACCTTGACCGAGGCGACAACCATATCGCCAAGTTCGGCATAGCGGTGGCGAGTCCCGCCGAGAACCTTAATGACCTGGATTATTTTTGCGCCGGAATTATCGGCCGCTTTTAACATACTTCGCGTTTGAATCATATGTTTACCCTGAATTAGGCACCACGCTGATCAACGCGTATCAATACGCGGATGTACGCGGATATTGGTACTTCGTAACTCAAAGTGTTTGTTAAACTCCCGCCGCCAAATCCTCAACCATGTTTTCATCGGCCCCGTTGATGGCGGCCCTTCGCCGAACGCCGACCACTTTCCATCTCTTGCCCTTAGAGAGAGGCCTGGTTTCAATGATCCGAACCACATCGCCAATCCGATAGGCCCCGGCATCATCAACATCAGCCTTAAACTTGCGGCTCACGCGGTAAGACTTCAAATATTTTTTATGCTTAACCAAACGGTCCGCGCGCACAACCAGCGTTTTGGTCATTCGGTTGGAAACAACCGTGCCCTCAAGAGTTCTCATATCTTGCTTGGTTAAGGACAGTTATTATGCGAGCGATGTCTTTCCTGACCAAGGAAAGTTCCTTCACGTTTTTAGCTTTCTTCTGACGCAGCATTAAAATCAGTTCCTCCCGGCGAAGAAGCTTCCCCATTAAGACCGATTTCAGCTCCTCGCCCGTTTTTTTGCGCAATTCAATGGCCTTCATAACATTGGTGAAAATGGTGAAGTTGATGAATCGTCTGCTTCTAGCAAACTTGATGAAATTGTTCGCACGGCCCGCATCTTCATCATTTTCATCAAGCGGAGCGATTCACCATTCTCGCCTTTATTTGGATATAATTTTTGTCTTCATCGGCAACTTGTGACTGGCGCGCCTAAGCGCTTCGCGAGCCACCTCGGCGGAAACACCATCCATCTCGAAAAGCATCCGTCCGGGACGCACCGGGAAAACGTAATGGTCAACGGCACCCTTGCCGCCCCCCAGAGTAACCTCCGGCGGTTTTTTAGTCACCGGCTTATCCGGAAACACGCGGATCCACACCTTGCCGCCGCGCTGGATATAGTTGGTTATAGCCCGGCGGGCCGCCTCGATTTGGCGCGCCGTAAGCCAGCGCGCTTCTTCGGCTTTAAGTCCGAAACTGCCGTAAGCCAAACCGACGCCTCGGAATTCAGCTCCGCGCGAACGACCCTTGAACCACTTCCTATGTTTTACTTTTTTGGGCTGAAGCATGCGGCCGAATAAGTAAATTAAGTGAATTAAGCAAGTTAAGCGAGTTAAGCTACGGCGCTACTTATCTACTTAATTCACTTAACTTGCTTAACCAGCTCTTTTTCAAACACCTCGCCTTTATAAATCCAAACCTTTATGCCGATTACGCCGTAAGTAGTGTGAGCTTCAGCGAGGGCATAGTCAATATTGGCTCTAAGGGTCTGCAGAGGAACACGGCCCTGCTTGAGCCATTCCACCCTAGCCATCTCCGAACCGTCGAGGCGCCCTTTTAACATTATCTTCACCCCTTTCACTTCCTTGTGAGACATAACCCGGTCCACAGCTTGCTTCAGCACCCGGCGGAAGCGGACGCGCTTTTCCACGTCTTCTCTTATTTGAGCAGCCACGATCTCGGCGTCAGTCTCCGGCGAACGAACTTCTTCAATAGTCAGTTTCAGCTCCTGCCGAGCCCGCTCTACCCGAGGGCCGCGCGGCCACTTCCAAATGTCGCGAAGTTTTTTCTCAATATTCTTCTTAAGCTTTGCGATACCCTCGCCGCCGCGGCCAATCAAAATGCCCGGGCGCGAAGTCTTAACGATAATATTCAAAATGTTCGGCGAACGTTCTATTTCAATTCTTGATATATGGGCGCTTAAAAGCGTTTTCCGCAACCACTCGCGAAGCAGTGTATCCTCGCGAAGATAAGCCCGATAGCTTTTATGATTAAACCAGCGCGACTTCCAAGTCGTCGTCTCACCTAACCGAAAGACAAATGGATGTACGCGATGGGTCATATGGCTTTTCTCCTAAACATCCTGCGCACAAAACCGGTCGTCTTGGTGGCAACTTTTGGCTTGGCCCTGAACGTTTCGCGCATGTCCGCGGGCCGGCCCGTCTTGGCTTCAGCAATCTCTTCTGTCTTGGCGAGACTCACGTCCGGTTTCCGATCTTTCCTTCGCCGGGCGACTCCACCGGCTTCCAGGGTCAAGTGTATATGACTGGTCCTCTTCTTGATGGGGAAAACACGCCCCATGGCCCTGGGCCTGCGCCTTTTCAGCGTGGGGCCGCCGTCAACTCTAACCTCCGCCACCGTAAGCGAATCAGCCTCGGTCACCCGAAAATTATGTCGGGCGTTAGCCACCGCCGATCGCAAAAGCTTAGCCAGCGGCGCGGCAGATCGCCGGCCCGCGAACGAGAGAATTTTTAGAGCAATCGGAACGCTTTTGCCGCGTATGGCATCGGCAACCAAGCGCACTTTCCTTGGCGACATGCGAAGATAGTTAAGTTCAGCAGATATTTTCATAAATCGATCTTCCCCGTTTTAGACTGATATTATCTCCCAACCGCGGAAGCATAAGCCAAAACCTGCGACTCATAGTGCGGCAGCCGGCTTTATTTTTAACTGGGCTGTCTCTTGTCTTGAGGTTGCGGGACTTGAGTTTTTGCCGCCTCTTGGGCTTTTTGTTCAATCTCTTTTTGCATGCGGCCGCCGTGTCGTACAAATTTCCTGGTCGGGGCAAACTCACCCAAACGATGCCCGACCATATCCTCGGTTACGCCGATCTCCACAAAGGCCCGACCGTTATGCACGGCGAACCTGTAACCGATCATCTCCGGAGTCACCGTTGAACTTCTGGCCCATGTTTTTATCGCCGTTCTATCGCCGCGCTTAACACGCGCCATGTGTTTCAATATGCTGGGGTGGATATAGGGGCCTTTTTTAAGAGATCGCGGCATAAAAATTTCTAATTGCTCTAATTATTCTAATTGACCTAATCAAATCCAAATTTCTAATGCCTAATAACCAAAAACGTTTTAGACATTGGACATTTTGGCATTGGACATTGATTAGAATAATTAGGTTAATTTTAACTTCTCAAGTTTACTTCTTCCTCCTCGAAATAATAAACCTATCCGACTTTTTCTTCCGGCGCGTTTTCACTCCTCCAGTAATCTTCCCCCACTTGGTTTTGGGTCTCTTCGTGCCTCTTAACTGGCGGCCTTCTCCGCCGCCGTAAGGATGATCGCGCGGATTCATCGCTGATCCGCGAACCGTTGGACGAATGCCGCGAAGGCGCATCCGCCCGGCCTTGCCCCAAGTCATAAATGACCGCGCGGAATTAGAAAGCGAACCGACAGTCGCCCAGCACTCAGACGGGACCATACGAATTTCTCCAGAAGGAAGTTTCAACTGCACATGCCGCCCTTCAGCCGCGAGCACCTCCGCCCCGGCCCCAGCCGAGCGCACCAGCTTCGCGCCTCGGCCGGGGATAAGTTCAATGTTGAAAACAAAAGTGCCCACCGGTATGGCCGAAAGCGGCAAACGGTTGCCCAATGCCGCCGGCGCTTTATCCGAAACGGTGAATTTTGACCCGGGCTTCATATCCTGCGAAGCGAGAACGTAGCGCCTCTCGCCATCGGCATAACAAACCAGAGCAATGAAGCTCGTGCGGCTGGGATCGTATTCTATAGCCTCAACCGTCGCCGGAACATCTTTCTTGTCATACTTGAAATCAACGAAACGGTAAAGACGCTTCACTCCGCCGCCGCGGTGGCGGGTGGTTATGCGGCCCGAAGAATTGCGGCCAACCGCCCGTTTGAAGCCAAAGACGAGCCTCTTTTGCGGCCTTTTTGAGGACAGGATGGATGTGTCAACCATCTCCCCTTGGCGTCTCCCCGGCGATGTCGGCGAGTACTTTTTCATTTCGTATATTCGTACAGCTTCGTATTTTGTAGCCGCGCTTTCGCAAACCTAAGTGACTTCAATACTCTGCCCCGCAGCTAACTTAACCATGACCTTTTTAAAACCCCCGCTTCGGCCGCTGATCCGTCCGATGCGAATTTCCTTCGCCCGCTGGTTTGAAACACGCACTTTCTTGACAGCAACGCCGTAACGATCCTCCACCGCCGCTCTCACCTCCCGCTTGGTCGCCCCAGATGCCACGCGAAACGAATACCAGCCGAGGCCCCCCGAAGCCATGCTTTTTTCAGTAATGTGCGGCGAGATTATAACCCCCACGATTTTCCGCTCGCTCCCGGCCCTTACGACCTTCTCTATTTTGGCCTCTTTTCCCGCTTCCTTCCGGCCTTCCGCCTCCGCGACCTTCTCGGTTTTTTTCCTCTTGTTGCAAGGGTTAAGCATACTGCTTTTCTTAAATAAACACCTGGTGTTTAACACCCTAGGCGTTTAACGTTATCAGCGGAATCTCTTCTCTAAAGCTGCCACAGCTGATCTAGGTAAAATAATATATTTTCGGTTCATAGCCCCGAGAGCAGTTACGTTCTCGGCCCGTTCCATGCCAACAAACGGAAGGTTATTCATAGCGCGCCTGACGCCGCGATCACTCATGTCCAAAAGAAGGAGAGAACGATTGCGCTTGGCGGTAATATCCGAAAAGGCTTTGATCTTGGCAAGATTGCTAAAAACTTTAGCCGCTTCTTTGGTTTTCGGCTGGGTGAAAGAAAGATCATCAAGCACCAGGAGTTGCTTATCGCGGATCTTGGCCGCAAGCACCGTAGCCAAGGCTCGGGCAGCCATTTTCTTTGCCACTTTGCGCTTAAAATTGCGCTCTTTAGTCGGACCATGAGTCACCCCGCCGCCAACCCAAATCGGCGACCTGATTGAACCGTGCCTCGCGCGGCCCGTGCCTTTCTGCCGCCACGGTTTCTTGCCGCCGCCTCTCACCTCCCCGCGGTTTTTGGCATGGGCGATCGGCCGGCGAAGATTCGCCGCCTGCGAAGTTACCACCTGATGAACCAAATCGGCATTCCACGGCAAATCAAAAACCTTCGGCAGTTCCATCTCGCCGACTTCTTTGCCGAACTGGTTGTAAACCTTGACATTCATAACCATACTTTCTATAATAGAGTCGAAGGAGGTGATCGGGTTGTTAAACGGAGAGTTATCCGTGCGCTTGCCCTTTTTGGCCTTCTGGCGACCGCCCTACCCAACATCATTGCCCCAAGATTCACTCGAGTGGATATTCTATGGGGCGATGCTCCTCGCGGGCTTTGTCGCGTTGGCCATCACCATCGCGACAGTCATCGCGGCATTCCGCCGCCCATAGGAGGGAGGCACCACGACCCGAACGTCGCGGCGCTTTTTTATTTTGCGGGCGGTTTCTCACCGCATTGCAAGTAGCCGAAGCCGCGAGCGAAGCGTGGCGGGAAGCGAGCGACGCAGCAGTCCAACAGTCCATGGCTATGGGATTGCTTCGTCGTCCCGCTTCGAGCGGGACTTCTCGCAATGACGGAAGGAATCACTATTACAGCAGAGGGAACCGTCATTGCGAGGGCGAAGCCCGAAGCAATCTCACAATTCCCCCGATAAATCTTTCCACTCCGGATTCAAGGAGCCAATCAAAGCAAGTTTCTTTTTCCGGGAACCGGCCTTGATTTGTTTCTCGCGCCGGATGGCATCTACGATTGAATCAAACACTTCATAGTGTACCAGCTTGATGACGTTGTATTTCTTGGTAAATCCCTCAACCAACTTGTTTTGATGTTCATACGCACGTTTTCGTAAATCGCTGGTCACGCCGGTGTAAAGTACGGTATTGAGCGGGTTGGTCATTATGTAGATAAACCACGTTTTCGCTCCATAGCATTACGGGATTGCTTCGTCCCGATTGCTATCGGGACTCGCAATGACGGCGGTAACTACCCCCTAATCTCCACCAGCGTCCCTCTCCGCCCCGGCACCGCGCCTTTAAGCGCAATCAGCTGTCTCTCCGGATCAATCTTTATAACTTTCACGCTTTTCAGGGTTACTCGCTCGCCGCCCATGCGCCCGGCCATGCGCCGGCCCTTGATGACTCTTTGCGGCCAGGTAGCACCTATGGAACCCGGCTGGCGGTGAGCGTGCTTGGTGCCGTGTGTCGCCGGCGCCCCGTGAAAACCGTGGCGCTTGACCACGCCCTGAAAGCCTTTGGATTTGGAAATGCCGCTTATTTTCACCGCTTCGCCCTCGCTAAACTGGGTAACATCCGCCGTCTCGCCCCGGCTCTTGGCGGGCACGCCTCTTGCTTCGCGAACGGCTTCAAAAACGCCGAGCTCATTCCATTCCTTTTTTTGGGCTTTGGCAACATTCTTCGGCTTCCGCGCGCCGAAGCCGAGAACCGCAGCCTCGTAGCCGTCTTTATTTTTAGTCTTCGCGCGAATAACGGTCATCTTGCCGGCGGCCATCAAAGTCACCGGCACCACGTTGCCGCCGGCGTCGAAAACCTGCGTCATCCCGATTTTTTTGGCCACGATAAACTTGATCATTTTGACAAACCCGGTTAGATTTCCGCCTTGCCTTCAACTTACCCCGTTAGAAACAGTGTCCCGAGAAAGATTTAAAAGCTGGATTTTTGGGGATCTATCTAAACGGGGCAAACAAAAAACGGGCACTGCCCGGCTTCACTATATAGGGAAAACCGGATTATCCTTCAGCTTGAAGTGCCTGATTATTTGACCTACAACTAGGTTCTCCTGACAACGGAGGGAGCGTCTGGGCGATTGCTCCCCAATTCCAGCTTGCTTAAACTGGAATTGGGCAACAATCCAGAAGTAATCGCAAATATGCGAATAAGGGCAAATATACGAATATACAAATAAACAATTAGCTGATGTTGGAAATGGGGCCAGATTCAATGCGTCGTTCGCTATTCGTATATTTGTATATTAATCGCGATTCGTATATTCGCGATTACTCCTATTGCATCTTAATTTCCACGTCCACCCCCGCTGGCAAGGTCAAGTTCATCAACGAATCTATAGTTTTTGCCGACGGACCGACGATGTCGATCAGGCGCTTATGCACCCGCATCTCGTACTGTTCTCTTGAGTCCTTATGCACGAAGGTTGAACGATTGACGGTATATTTTTTTATTTCCGTCGGCAGAGGCACCGGGCCGATGACTTCCGCGCCATGCCTCCTGGCAGTATCAACAATCTGACGAACGGACGCGTCAATGATCTTATGGTCGTAAGCGCGAATGCGTATGCGGATGCGCGGTTTTATCTCTTCTTCTTTCACGGTAGCCATCACGGGTTTTTAAAAAGAACTAGTCAATCTGCCGACAAAGCGCGAGTGGTTTGCCACCCGCGCTTTCCAGCCCGCCGT
>CAZKCN010000003.1:0-6245 GCA_964551555.1 uncultured Candidatus Saccharibacteria bacterium
GCGTTGACTTCCAGGACGTGCGTTACCGGTTGGGGAGGGGTATAAAAGCGCGGGTTGGCCGCGTCACTTTCGGGCGGGACATTTTCGTCAATGGCGATTATTTTGCCGTTGGCGATCCAGATAATATCAAGGGGGAAACGCATGTCGGGCATCCAGAAGCGGTAGCGGTCAGGTTTAGGGAAGACGAAAAGCATGCCGCGCTCGGCTTCCAGCGAGGCTCTTCCCGAGAGTCCTTTTTGGAGCGCCTGGCTTTCCCGGACCACCTCAACCGGGATCGCGAGGCTATTGATATTGACCGAAGGAGCTAATTCTATCGCGGCGCTGGAGTCCGGCCAAGATGGGCTTTGAAAAACGGCGGCGGGGGGAAGAGCGAAGCGCGCGATGATGATCGCCGTCGCCGCAACAGCGGCCATGATCAAGTACTTCGGTTTTAGCATAAAGGCATCTATTCAGGCGGATGTTCGCCGCAGATTGTTTTTCCTGTCTTCAATAACTTCTCCATCGCGGATGTGGATAGTCCGCTCGGCGTGTTCGGCGACGTAGGGCTCATGGGTGATCAGTACGATGGTGCGCCGCTCGCGTTTGTTCAGCTCCTGGAATGTTTTTAAAACGATCTCGCCGGTTTTAGTGTCAAGATTGCCGGTGGGCTCGTCGGCGAGAATCAGCGATGGATTGTTGACCAGGGCTCTTGCGATGGCCACTCTTTGCATCTGGCCGCCGGAGAGCTGGTTGGAAAGGTGGTGCCAGCGGTCTTTGTCAAGGCCGGCCGAACGGAGGGCTTGAGCCGTTTTCTCGGCTCGCTCCTTTTCCGGAATTTCGGTATAGGTTAGGGGCAGGGCTACATTTCGGAAAACGGTTGCGCGGGGAAGAAGGTTGAACGACTGGAAAACAAAGCCGATTTTCCTGCTGCGTATCTCGGCGAGATCATCATCGGATAGCGACGATACGTCATGCTTATCCAGGCGGTAGGTTCCGCTCGTAGGATTGTCAAGCGCGCCGAGGATATGCATCAAAGTTGATTTGCCGGATCCGGAGGGGCCGATGACGGCAATGAATTCTCCGTCGGCGATGGTGAAAGAAACGTCGCCGAGGGCCACGGTTTCAACATTGCCGCTCCGGTAGATTTTGGTCACATGCTCCACTTCAATCATGTCGCCGCGGATAGATAGCGCGGAAAATCGGATTAACGTACCCTAGCACCTCCGCCCGGGGCGCCGAAGAGGCGCAGTCCTGATGTCTGCTGGGTTTGGGGTTGAGCGGTTACGGAGTTAATCGTCCGGGTTACGACCAGATCGCCTTCAGCAAGGCCGCTCAAGATTTCAGTCGCGCTGTCGTTGGCGGCTCCGATCTCAACCGTCCGGCGCGAGGGGGAAACTTTGGAAGTAATGCCGGCGGCCGACGCGGTATCGCCGCTTCCGAGTCCGACTGAAGAGAAAGTTTCTACATAATGAGCATTGCCTTGAATTTTGACCGCTGAATTCGGAACGGTGAGCGCGTTTTGTCTGACGGCGGCGATGACCGCCGCCGATACGCTCATGCCGGGCTTGATGCGATCGTCTTCGGTGCCAAAACCGATTTTCAGGTTGTAGTTCACAACTCCTTGGGTTACGGTGCCGACCGTGTCTATCTCGGCAACTTGGCCGGCGATGGACAGGCCCTCAATGGCGTCAAAAGTCAGCGTGGCCTTGTCGCCGACTTTCACCTTGGTCACATCCACTTCGTTCAGCGAAATTTCGGCGAGTTTTTGCTTGGTGATGAGCACGGCCGCAACCGTTCCTGCGGAAATTGAGTCGGATTTTTTAACGTTTACTTTGGCAATTGTTCCGTCAAAGGGCGCGCGGACAAAATAGTCAGCAAGTTTTTCCCGCGCGTCAAGGAGAGCGTTTTCGCGCTGGGCGACGTTAAGTTCCTGCGCCTGGATGTCCAGCTCGTCGGCGCCGGATTTCAGCTTGGCGAGCGACTCGGTCCTCTCGGCAATGGAGCGCGCGCTTGAAGTAATGGCATCGCGGTATGATTGCATGGAGTTCTTGGCCCCGAGGAGGCTTGCGAGATGCGTGTTGGTTTTGGCCGTATGAGTGCCGAGACTCGCAAGATGGGTGTCGGCGAGCGCGGCCGGTTTCAGATTTTGCTCCACTATCTTGTCTTCGTAAAACTGAATCAAGTTGTTTCCGCTTTTCACCGCGTCGGCAATAGTTTTAGTGGTTTCATAAGTTTTGTTGAGCAGCGATTCTATCATTGCCGGATCGGAAAATCTTGACGCCGATTTATAGTCCTGGAAATTTTTGTCGTAAGCGCTTCTGGCGCTTTGCAGTTTTGCGCGAGCATCGTCGCGGTAGGCGAGAGCGCGTTGGTCATAAGTCAAGGCGGCGTTGCCGTAGTAGTCAACATTCCACTGGCCGCTTGAAAGATTTGTCCCGAGCAGGATGTCTTGCAAACCGGTTACCACTGCGGGGAGATCGAGGAAAGCGTTGGCTACGCTGTTAAGAGCATCATCGTAGGATTTCTTCAGACTGTCCTCGGCGCTTGTTTCAGAGTCTCTCGCTTCGGCAAGGGAATTTTCAGCTTGCAGGGTCGCGAGGGCGTCGGCGGGTTTCTTGAGTTTTTCAAAAGAGATGCGGGCGCTTTCCAGGTTAGCTTCAGCGTCGCGGACGGCTTTGGAAGCGTCGCGCGAGTCAAGCCGGACAATCAGCCCGCCCGCGCGGACAACTTGGCCGTTGGCCGCGGCTACGGAGATCACGTCACCCGACGCTTTCGGCTTTAAGTCCACTTGGTTGGAAGCCGAAACTTGGCCGCTTCCGGTTACGGTGGTTATGAGCGTTCCTCTCTCCACCGCGGCGAGAACGTAGCGAATTTCGTCATCGGCGCTCGCAAATATCCGCCATCCGAAATAGCCCCCGCCGAGGGCGATAATCAAGAAAACGCCGCCCGCCATTTTGTGCGCACGGAGATAATGACCAATTTTTGGGGTATTTAAGAGGAAAGGCAGCTTGATCATAATGGGGGCGGGTTGCTCCGAGGCGTCCCCCACACTATACTACACCGGCGGGGAAGGTTTTAAGCGGCAGGGTCCCGATACAGCTGATTCAGCGCGGCTTCAATGAAATATGGTTTTGTTTTCGGCGTAGTATGACACTGGGGCGCTTATGCCCGAAAAGACCGATGAAGAAATTGCCGCAAGAGTTCAGGGTGGCGATATTGAATCGTTTGGTTTGCTGATGGAGCGCTATCGGCCGAAGATGGCGCGCTACGCGCGGAAGTTTCTTTTCGCCGGGAACGACGCGGAGGATGTGGTGCAGGAGGTTTTCATCAAAGCCTATGTCAACATCAAAAGTTTTAATCCGGGGAGAAGATTCTCACCGTGGCTTTATCGCATCGCCCATAACGAGTTTATTAACGCGTTGAGGAAGAAGAGCAGAACGCCGGTTTTCTCGTTTGACTTTGATATTCTCCTGCCGCATCCGCAAGCGCCCGAAACTGCGGACGGCGAAGCGAAGAAGCAGGAATTGAAAATTGCCCTGGAGCGGTGCCTGGATAAACTCGACGCCAAATATCGCGAGCCGCTCGTTTTGCATTATTTTGAGGAGATGGACTACAAGGAGGTAGCGGAGATTTTGGAGATTCCCATTTCTACAGTCGGCGTGCGCCTCGGGCGCGGCCGGTCTCTTTTAGAAAAATTAGCCAAAGAAAACGGCGTAAATTTATGAGCGGCGACATTAACAATCAGCTGGCGCGCGAGGAGATTTTAGAGGCGATAAGAAAGGGACGGGTAAAAATGCGCCCGAGGTGGCATTTTGTTCTTCGGGCTCTTCTTGCCGCGCTCGGGGCGATCATTCTTCTTTTAGCGCTCCTGTATCTCGCCAGTTTTGTGATTTTTGTGCTGCACCGGACTGGCGCGTGGTTCGTGCCGGCATTCGGCTTGCGCGGTCTTTACGTGTTTTTGCTTTCGATGCCGTGGCTCCTGATTTTGCTCTCGCTGGTTTTTGCGGCCATTCTTGAGATACTGGTGCGCCATTACGCTTTTGCCTACCGGCGGCCCTTGTTGTATTCGGTGCTTGGGATTTTACTGGTGGCCGTTGCCGGGGGCCTTATGGTCGCGGGCACGCCCTTCCACGGCCGGATGTCGAGGTACGCCGAGGAAAATCGCCTGCCCGTGGCCGGACGCTTTTACCGCGAATTTGGCCGGAGGCCGTTTCGCGAGGTGCATAGCGGAAAAGTTGCCAGCGTGGAGAGGGAAGGATTTGCTTTGCGAGATATTCGCGGAGAGATTTTGAATATTGTGATTACTCCGCGAACGCGCCTGCCCTACGGCATGGATTTTTCGGTAGGGGACAGCGTGGTGGTGTTCGGCGTTCGTGACGACGGCCGGGTGCAGGCTTTCGGCGTTAGGGAAGTGAAGGAATGAAATATCGCTTGCGCCGCGTTTGTAGAAATAAACGCGAGGGCCAGGAAGGCCAAAGGCCGAATGAGAGAAAACTCTCCGCCTCATCTTGGCCCTCCATTTCGGCCTGGCGGATTCGGGCTCGAAGCTTTGCGGCCTCGTAACGGGGCGAAATAATAAATGTCAACGGTTGTAGTAGTAAATGCGCTTCGGGTTCCGATATGCCCGCGCTTATCTCTCAAGCGATGAGGCGAAGGAATTCAAGGCGGATGGTTTGCTTAACTTGTTTAATTGTTTAATCAAAAATCCATGAAGATCAAAAAACTAGTTTATGTTTCCGTTCCCGCCTTGGTTTTAGTCGGCGTTCTTGGGGCAGGCGCGGCTTCAGCTCACGGTCTTTTCGAAGGGCTCGGCGGTTTCGGGGCTTTGTCGCCGGATGATCTTGCCTCGCGGCATCAGGCGATGTTCCAGCAAAAGGCTTCGCTCCTCGGCATCGGCGTTGAGGAGATGAAAAACGCCTGGGCCGAGGGCAAGACCCTCCAGCAGATTTCGCAAGATAAGGGCATCAGTCAAGAAGATCTTCAGAAGCGCGTGCAGGAAGCCAAGATTCAGCAGATGAAAACGCAGCTTCAAACCCTGGTTGATAAAGGAGTCATCACTCAAGCTCAAGCCGACAAGCGCCTGCAAGCGATGCAAACTTGGGCGCAAAATGGCATCGGCCGCAAGGGTATGATGAAGTTTCACTGGTGAGCTTCTGAATAGAAAAGTCGAAAAGGCGCAACCGTAAACCCCCGTTTAGAGCTAGCTCGGACGGGGGTTGATTTTTGGATAAATTTTGAAACTTATCCGCTATTGCCTACTTTTTCAGGCCCTGCTACTCTTGCGGCAGAACGGAGCCATGTTACCGGCTCTTCGGCTAGAACGTTCCCAAAAGAATAACCGCAAAGAGAGGAGAGAGTAAAGATGCAGAATAAACTGCGCCTGGCTATGTTGGTTTACGTAGGAGGCACTACCACACGGGCCATCATCCGTGCGACGAAGGGACTGGCGCCGGCAGCAAAAGCAGACGCCCTAATAACCGAAAGGGGAAAGCGATGATTCATGAAGTTAGAGTAACCACCGCGGTCGGCAGGGATGTCCGGGGAGAAGAAGTGCTTTACGAAGTGAGACGGATGGGCATTGCGAGCATCACCGCGATCAGGACCGCGCGGGTATATCGCTTGGAAGGCGTTACCCGTCCCCAAGCCCGGAAGATGGCCGAAGAGCTGTTTTGCGAGAGGATCAACCAGGTTTGTGCCGTCGGCGGGCCGATCATCCGCGATTCGGCACGAAAAGTTGAGGTTGCCTATAAGCCCGGGGTGATGAATCCCGAATCGGCCTCAATAGCGAAGGTCGCCGAAGGTCTTGGTATCCGGCTCGTTGCCTGCGATTCAGGCACCGAATACCATTTCTACGGCAGGCCGAGCTCTCGGGATGTAGCAGACATCGTCAGCCGTCTCTTAGTCAACGAGACAGTTGAGATGGTGGTGAGAGAAAAACCAAAGACGCTGGTCATCGCCGGCGAAGCCGGTGAGGTTGAGAAGGTTAAAGTTCGCGGCTTGAGCCGTCAGATCCTCGCTGATCTCTCACGGGGCCGCCAGCTTTTTCTTGATGAGGAAGAGATGCTGGCTTGCCAGCGCTACTTTATGGAGTTGGGACGCGATCCGACCGATGGCGAGCTCGAAACCACAGCCCAGTGGTGGAGCGAGCACTGCGCCCACAAGATCTTTAAGTCTCGGCTTGCGGCCGACGGCGCAAGGAAAGAACCGCTCCTGACACGCATCCGCAAGGCGGCGGCGAGACATTCACGGCTTGTGCTGTCGTCCTT
>CAZKCN010000003.1:6345-15527 GCA_964551555.1 uncultured Candidatus Saccharibacteria bacterium
GGCTGGGCGATCTGCGGCAAAGTGGAAACGCATAACAGCCCCTCGGCTATTGAGCCCTACGGGGGTGCGGCCACCGGAAGCGGCGGAGTCTTCCGCGACATCTCCTGCACGGGTAAAGGCGCGAAGGTCATCTTGTCCACCGACGTCTTTTGCCTTGCCCCGCCCGGACTGCCGCCGAGCGATCTGCCGAAGGGTTGCCTTGGACCGAACTACATCCTGCGGCGGGTCATAGCCGGCGTGCGCGATTTCGGCAACCGCATGGGTGTGCCCACCGCCAACGGCTCGCTGCACTTCCATCGCGATTTCCGCGCCAAGCCGACGGTCATCGTCGGCGCCTATGGGATACTGCGTCGAAACCAGGCCAGAAAAGGCAGGCCGCGGCCTGGCGACAGGGTGATCGTCGTTGGCGGTCGCACCGGCCGCGATGGCATCCATGGGGCCACTTTCTCAAGCGGCGCCATGACCGAGAAGACGGCGAAGACGAGTTCAAGCGCGGTTCAGATCGCTAACGCCATTGAGCAGAAGCGCACCGCCGACGCTCTTCTTCAATGTGCGGAGGAAGGTCTCATCCGCGCGATCAACGATTGCGGCGCGGGAGGATTTTCCTCGGCCGCCGGTGAGATGGGGCGGGAAACCGGCCTCCATCTGGAGCTTGAGAAAGCCCCGCTCAAATACACCGGTCTTGCGCCGTGGGAAGTGCTTCTCTCCGAATCGCAGGAGCGCATGGTCATCGCCGTTGATCCGAAAGATGCCGAGCGCGTTCTTGCCGTATGCCTCGGCTACAATGCCGAGGCGACGATCATCGGCAAGTTCACGAACGACAAGATGTTCCTCGCGACCCATGGCGGCGAAATTGCAGTCAACCTCGCTATGGATTTCCTCGCCGCGGGCTATCCCAAGAAAGCGCTCAAGGCGTCATGGGCTCGCCCGGATTTGAAAGAACCGGAGATTCCGCGGCCGGCGAGATGGAACGAGATGTATCTTAGGGTAATGAGCCACCTGAATGTTTGCTCCAAGGAGCCGATCGTCAGGCAGTATGATCACGGCGTGCAGGGCACCAATGCCCTCGCGCCGTACTCCGGAGCGAACCACGATGGCCCAAACGATGCCGTTGTGCTTACGCCGATTCTCGGCAAGCCCTACGGCCTTGTCGTCAGCCACGGACTTAACCCGATCCTTAACCGCATCGATCCCTATTGGGGCGGCATCTGGGCCGGGGTTGAGGCCTTGGCCAACCTCACTGCTGTCGGCGGCAACCCTCGGGAGGCCGCGCTGATTAACAACTACATCTGGCCGGTGCCCGACGAACAGAATCTCGGGGCGCTTAACATGTCAGTGGACGCCGTGGTGGCGCTGATGGACGCTTTCGGCATCCCGGTTGTTTCCGGCAAGGACAGTCTCTCCAGCACCTACCGGCGGGGCGGGGAGTTGATTGAAATCCCGCCGGTCCTTTGCATCTCGGCCTTCGGGCGGATTCCTGATGTCAGGAAAACCGTCACCGCCGACTTTAAGGAGCCGGGATCGTACATCGTGTTTGTGGGCAATCTCAACCCCGACGAGATGGGTGGCTCCATCTATTACGATCTTCACGGCGCTCTCGGCAATTCCCTGCCCAAAGTTGACCTCGCGCTTGCCAAGGATCAGATGCGTGTCCTCCATCGTCTGATTCAGCGCGGGCTTATCCTCTCTTGCCACGACGTCAGCGAGGGCGGGGTGGCTGCGGCTTTGGCCGAGATGTGTTTCGGCGGAGAGCTTGGCGCGGCGATTGACCTTGAACTTCTTGGCGCCGGGCGGCCAGATTTTCTCTTTTTCAACGAGATGGCCGGATGCTTTCTCGTGGAAGTGAGAGAAGGGGCGCTTGACCGCGTTCTTGGGGCGGGGATGAATTCAAGAATGCTCGGCGCGACCACAAGCAAGCGGTGCATTGACGCGGCGTATGCCGCCGAACCTCTGTTTTCCGTCGGGCTCGATGAACTTAAGCGCGCCTGGCAGGGACCGATGAAGGAGGTGTTCCGCTGATGACTGTACCAGTGTGCATCCTCCGCACCGACGGCACCAACTGCGATGCCGAAACCGCATACGCTTTCGCTACCCATGCGGCCGCTAAGGCCGGGGGCAGACCCAGGCTTGTGCACATAAACGAGCTCCGCGCTTCGCCGAAGAAACTCGGCGACTATCCTCTTCTCGTGATCCCCGGCGGTTTCGCCGATGGCGACCACGTTGCTGCGGGCAAGGTCTTGGCTGTTGAGCTCGTTACCTTCCTTCGCGATGAGCTTGAGGACTTCGTCAGCCGCGGCAAACTGGTCATGGGCATCTGCAACGGCTTCCAGGTCCTTTGCCGAACGGGTCTTCTGCCTTTTGGCCGGATCGGCGAAATGAGCTTGACGCTCGCGCCGAACGATTCGGGCCGCTTTGAGTGCCGATGGGTGGACTTGCTGGTGGAGGGCGGACACCCGATTTATACCCGCGGGCTTGAGGGATGGGAGATAAGCCTGATGGTCGCTCACGGCGAAGGTAAGTTTTTCGCCGACGGATCAACGCTCAAGCGCGTGGAAGAGGAGGGGCTGGTTGCGCTCCGCTACGCGAGCGGCGGAAAACGCTCTAAGGGTTATCCGGCTAATCCCAATGGTTCCTTGAACAGCATCGCTGGAATTTGCGATCCCACCGGACGCGTTTTCGGACTGATGCCCCATCTGGAGCGCTCGGTTGAAATCTTTCAGCACCCCAACTGGCGGAGAAACACCAGTATCCAGCCGCGCGGCTTGCCGATTTTGAGAAACGCGGTGAGCTTCGCGGCCGAACTCTGAGAAGGGAAGTACCCAGCTAGCCCGCTATGCGCGAATACCTTGCGCGAGCGGGCTGTTTTTATGCCTGCTGTGATTTAATCTTCTCGGCCGGACGTGGTATAGTTAAAAGGTCAATAAAATTCACAAAGGTCGCGGGTGTCCTAACTTTTTCTGCTTATTTATGAAAAAGCTGCACATGGTAACCTTCATACTCCTGGTCATTGGCGGCCTAAACTGGCTTTTGCAGGGAGTATTTGGGTGGGATATAGGCGCGCAGTTCCTGGGCGGCATGGATACGGCGGTCGCGCGCACGATTTATGTCCTCGTCGGCCTCTCGGCCGTTTACGAGCTCGCCACTCATAAACAAAATTGCCGCAACTGCAACCCCGGCGGCGGGATGGCGATGTAGGCGGGCAGGATTTTAAGATTGAAACCGGCCGCCCTTTGGTTGGTTTGAGGGCAGTTGGCTTTTGTTTTTTTGTTCAGACCTTTAGTTTTTGATTGGAGAACTTATGCTATCCGGATCTGAAATTGCGGTCTTCGGCGGAGGGTGTTTTTGGTGTACCGAGGCGGTGTTCAAGATGCTCGCAGGAATTACCTCGGTGATGCCCGGCTACGCCGGCGGCGCTAAGTCCAACCCCACTTACGAGGATGTTTGCGGCGGCGACACGGGGCACGCCGAGGTTGTTCGCATAGAATACGATCCGGCGCTGATTTCCTATGAAACTCTGCTAACCGTGTTTTTCGCCGCCCACGATCCGACCACGCCGAATAGGCAGGGGAATGACGTCGGCGAACAGTATCGCTCGGTTATTTTCTACACGAATGATGAACAAAAAAAGACGGCCGAAGAATTTATTAAGAAACTTAACCAGTCAGCCGAAGAAGGCGCGCCGATCGCGACTGAAGTGAAGCCGCTAGAAAAGTTTTACGAGGCCGAGAACTATCACCGCGATTATTACGCCAATAACCGCGGGAATCCCTATTGCCAAGCGGTCATCAACCCCAAGCTTGAAAAGGTTCAGCAAAAATTCGCCGGACTTTTGAGGGCCGCCGAGACCGCTTAAGGAACGATATGATTTTAGCCAGCAACCCCATCGTCTATTTGACGAGGAAAATGTGGAAGTATTCCGAGGGGAATAGACAAAATGTCGTTCTCTATTTTTCCCTGTTCGCTTGCGCGAACGCCGTATATTTTTTTGAGCCTCTGGTTATTGCTAAAGTTCTTAATATTATACAAGAGCGCGGGGTTACCGGTGAGAGCGTTCCGGCGCTCGCTTTTTTCCTGGTGATATTTTTCCTTTTGCGGCCGGGGTTTTGTCCTTTCCTCCGCCCGGCGCGGATAGTTGAAATGAAGAATGCTTTTCTGGTTCGCGCCAACTATAAAAAATACCTGCTTGACGGCGTCATGACCTTTCCGATGGAGTGGCATACCGACCACCACTCCGGCGACACCATTGACAAAATTGAAAAAGGGACAAGGGCTCTTTACGATTATTCCGGCGACACTTTTCAGGTTATTGAGTCGGTGATGCGCCTCGCCGGCTCTTACTTCGCCCTGGTCTATTTCAATTTTCATGCTGCGTACATCGTCCTTTTTATGGTCGTGGCGACTATATTTATGATTACCAGGTTCGACCGGGTGCTGATTCGCCAGTATCGGACTCTGTACGGCGCGGAGAACAAGATTTCGGAAAAGATTTTTGACGCCGTGAGCAACATTACCACGGTCGTCATTTTGAGGATAGAGAAAATGGTATCCTCGTCAATCTACAAAAGGATCATGGAGCCGTTCAAGCTCTTCACCGCCAACAAGAAAATCAACGAAGTCAAGTGGTTTTTGGCTTCAATGGCCAGCACAGCCATGACCGTTTTGGTTTTGGGCTCTTACTTCTATGTAAATTTTCGGCTGGGAGCGGCTATCCTTGTCGGCACGGTTTATGCTTTATACGGCTACGTTGACCGGATTAGCGGCTTGTTTTTCAGATTCGCTTATCTCTATGGCGATATCGTCCAGCAAAAAGCCGCGGTGATGAATGCCGAGGAAATAAGCAATGATTTCCGGGCGGCGAGCAGGGTGAGGCAGCTTGATTTGGACTCAAACTGGCGGGAGCTGAAAATTGATTCGCTCAAATTCTCTTATCACACCGCCGAGGGCGCCGATCTGCATTTAGATGGCGTGTCTTTAACCATCAAGCGCGGCGAGCGAGTGGCTCTCATCGGCGAGAGCGGCAGCGGCAAGACAACGCTCTTAAAGATAATCCGCGAGCTTTACAATCCAGGCTCGGTGAAAGTTTATCTTGACGGCAAACCGCTAAAGCGCGCTTTTCGCGCCATCAGTTCGGATATAGCTTTGATTCCGCAGGATCCGGAAATTTTCTCCACTACCATCCGCGAGAACATTACCGTCGGCATCAACCACACCGCAGACTATATAAAGAAGTTCACCGACATGGCCTGTTTCACCGAGGTTGCCGAACGGCTGCCGAAAAAACTTGATTCTTATATTTTTGAGAAAGGAGTGAATTTGAGCGGGGGCGAAAAGCAGAGGCTGGCTCTGGCCCGCGGCCTTATGGCCTGCGACGATAAGTCCATAGTATTGCTTGATGAGCCGACAAGTTCGGTAGACACAAAAAACGAGCTCCGCATCTATCGGAACATCTTTGAGAGTTTTAAGCGCAAGACCATTATCGCCTCGGTCCACCGCCTGCATCTGCTTTCTTTGTTTGATCGGATTTATTTTTTCAAAGGAGGCAAGATAATCGCTTCTGGAGCGCTCCACGAGCTGCTTCGCGACTGCGAAGAATTTAAGAATCTTTGGGAAAGATACCATAAACTCGGCAAGCGTAGAGAATTTGCCGGAAAAGATGATTGGACTTGATGCGCCATTCGCCGGTTAGAGTGGTTAGAATCTTTCGCAAACCTTAAGCAAAAGGCGCACCGGCGCGCCGGCCGCTCCTTTGGCGAGATTCTCCCCTTCAACCGAGGTCATGCGCGGGGCGATGTCCAAGTGCACCCACGGGAAATCTTTGGCGAACTGATAAAGAAACATCGCCCCGGCAATGGCGTCGCCGTATTTTGTCTTGGGGATATTGGCGACGTCGCCGAAAGTCGCTTTGATGTCCTCTTCGTATTCGTCCCACAGCGGCAGGGGCCAGACATAGTCGCCGCTTTCTTCGCCGAGTTCGCGGAAAACTTTTTCCAGCTTTTCGTCCTTGGTGAAAAAGGCCGAGGCTCTTTGGCCGAGGGCAATTACGGCCGCCCCCGTCAGTGTCGCGACATCAACAACAATTTTCGGATTGTATTTCTCGGCGTAGGTCAAGGCGTCAGCGAGAATAATCCGCCCCTCGGCATCGGTGTTCAAGACCTCAATGGTCTTCCCGGACATGGATTTTAGAATATCGCCCGGCCGGTAGCTTGAGCCGGAGGTCATGTTTTCCACTGCCGGCACAATACCGACAATGTTTTTCTTGAGCCCGAGTCGCGCGGCAAGGCTTACGGCGTAAATTACCGCCGCACCTCCCGACATATCCATATGCATCTCATACATGCCGCCTGACGCCTTGATATTCAGGCCCCCGGTGTCAAAAGTAACTCCTTTGCCGATAAGGACTACGGGTTTTTCCTTTCCGCCGCGCGCGTACTCCAGAATTATGAATCGCGGCTCTTCTTTTGATCCTTTGGCCACGCCGAGAATCCCGCCCATTTTAAGTTTTCGCATTTCGGCCGGTCCGAGAACTTTTACTTTTACGGCCTTGCCCTTGAGCGCTTTTTTCGCCGCTTCAGCCAAAAGCCGCGGGGTCATCTCGCCTCCCGGGGTGTTGGTGAGAACCCGGCAGTTATTTACTTCCTCGCCGATGGTCTTGCCTTTGCGGAATCCCTTAACCGCGTCGGCCGGCATTTTCCCGACCATCCGCACTTCGTCAACAAAACTTGGCTTATCTTCTTTGGACGTTTTGTATTTTACGAACTCAAAATTAGCCATTTCAAAGCTCTCGGCGATCAAGAGGGCGGTGTCCGCGTCGGTCATCTTAAGTTTAGGGAAAGCGAAATCGCTGAAATTTGCGGCGAGCTTCGCAATTTTATGGCTCTTGGCGAAACTAATCGCTTTTCTGGCAAGAAGGGCGAGCCTGCGGCGCGACATCTTCTCTTTTTTGCCGATGCCGACGACAAGAGTTCTGCGTCCATCCGCGCCGACTTCAAAATAACTTTCATCGCCTTCGCGGAGTTTCAGCCAGCAGTAATTTTTGTTTGGCGCCCCGTTGGATTTGACGGTTATTTTCATTGTCAGCAGTTTAACTCATCGCCGAACTTTTGCAAGGTTTTTGGCCGGCGTGTTTTGTGATATATCTTAAGTAGCTCATGGGTCTGAAGTGGATCAAAATGACGGTTGGAGGATTAGCGCTCTTTTGGCTTGCCGGAGCCGCCGCTTTGGTGTTCTTGGATGAATTCCCTTGGTCGTCTTCCCGCCAAGAGCCGGCGAGCGAGGAAGACTATCCGCGCCTCAAAGAAAACTTTCCGTCTCTTCAACTGACGGCTCGCGCGGCTCTCTCGGTTCATGTCGGCGGAGACGGCAAGGCCACAATTCTTTATAATAAAAATGAACGCGAGGTTTTGCCCATAGCCAGTCTGGCTAAACTGATGACCGCGGTGGTTATTTTTGAAAATTATTCTTGGGGCAAAGTTGTTGTCGTTTCAGATGAGGCCGTTCGCGAAAGCGAAGATTTCGGCGGCTTTAAGATCGGAGAGTCGTTCACCGCTGGCGAGCTTGTCCACTCGCTTTTGGTTGAGTCCTCCAACGATGCCGCCGCGGCTTTGTCCGGGGTAGTTGGCCGCCGGGATTTTGTCCGAATGATGAATGAAAAAGCGCGCGAGCTTGGTCTTGCCGACACCCGTTTCACCAACCCGACCGGACTTGATGGCGGCGACGAAAACGACGGGCCGCCGCGCTCCACCGCCGAAGATTTGATCAAGTTTGCTCGGTTCATCAGAGAGAAGTATCCTCAAATCTTTGACCTAACGTCTCTTGCCGAGCGCGACATTTATGACGCGCGCGGCATGCTTCATCATAGGGCCGAAAATACCAATGAGCTTTTGTTGAGCAATGATTTGCCCGGAAAAATTTTAGGCGGCAAAACGGGAGAGACGGCGGCGGCCGGTCAGGCGCTGCTTCTCCTCGCGGAAGACCCGCGGAGTTCAGGGTATATAGCCAGCGTTCTTTTGAAGTCCGATGACCGTTTCCAAGACATGAAAGATCTCGTGAATTGGGACTATAATGCCTATAGGTGGTAACCGTTTTTTTCTTGTAAATGCCTCCGGCTGAAGAAAAAAATCACCCCCTGGTTTTGGTTTTAATCGGCCTCGCGGTCGTAAGCTTTTTTGTTTTTTATCTTTGGGATTACCGGCTGGAGGATGTGGGGCATTATTTTACGGCGCGGGGGAAGAAACCAAAGGAAATTGATTTTTCGTCGCTCCGTTGGGAAAGAGCGACCACCAGCGTTCCGTGGCCGGCAAGAGACGCTCATGCCATGATCAGTTTTAAAGACAAGCTCTGGCTTATGGGCGGCCTCAACGCCAACGGCATTGCCGAGAAAGGCTATGTGGAATACTGGAGAGTTCCGCATTTCAGCGACGTTTGGATGAGCGGCGACGGCCGGGAGTGGCGGTTGGTTAGGGCCGATGCGCCGTGGGGCACCCGCCGTTCATCGGAAGTTTTAGCCTTTGGCGATAGGATGTGGCTTTTTGGCGGATGGATTAAGAACGGCGGTTACAAGAGCGATGTTTGGCAGTCAGAAGACGGGGAAAACTGGACGGAGGTTTTAACCGAAGCTCCATGGCCGCCGCGCGAGGGCCACGCCGCTGTAGTTTTTAGGGGCAGGATTTGGATGACTGGCGGCGTAAATTTTGATCAGCGAAAAACGTTGAACGATGTTTGGTATTCGGAAGACGGCGCGAACTGGATTGAGGCTACGTCAAGCGCGCCGTGGTCGCGGCGCTACGATCACGCCCTGGCCGTTTTCCAAGATAAGCTCTGGCTTACCGGCGGGGTGGTTTTGGGCGGACGCGAGCTCAAGGACGAGTGGGTTTCTGAAGACGGATTAAATTGGCGGAAAGTTACCGATGATCCGCCCTGGCCTTCGCGGCACGGCCATGTTTCGCTTGAGTTTAAAGACCGGTTGTGGCTCATAGGCGGGTGGAATACGGAAGAGAGCGGCATGAGTGACTCGTGGTATTCCGCCGATGGGGTAAACTGGGAGAAGGTGCGCGAAGGCGCTCCGTGGCCCGGACGGGAGGATCACGCCGCTGCCGTTTTCCGCGATGCCATCTGGGTTTCGGGCGGCATGGATCGCGATTGGCATTGGCAGGACGACATCTGGTTTTCGGTAATTGAGTAAA
>CAZKCN010000004.1:0-14545 GCA_964551555.1 uncultured Candidatus Saccharibacteria bacterium
ACGGTCAATCAGGAAGGCTTGGTTAAATTTAAGGCGACGCAAGTGGGCAAGGACACCCTGCTTTACCAGATAATCCGCATGGTGGAGGAAGCTCAAGCGACGAGAGCGCCGATACAGAACTTGGTTGATAAAATCAGCGAGTCTTTCGTCCCGTCAGTTGTAGTCCTTTCGGTTATCACCTTTGCCATCTGGTATTTCGTTCTTGCTTTTCCGTTCGCCGCGGCTCTCCGCCTGATGATTGCCGTTTTGGTCATCTCCTGTCCCTGCGCCATGGGCTTGGCCACGCCGACGGCTTTGATTGTCGGCATTGGCCGGGCGGCTAAGTTCGGTATAATCCTGAAGGGCGGCGAGGCGCTGGAGAAGGCTTACAAAATAACGGCGGTCGCTTTTGACAAGACGGGCACGCTGACTCTCGGCAAGCCGGTGGTTACTGATTTTGAGGTTTTAGACGGCATGCCGGAGGGCGAGGCTCTGAAACTTGCCGCGGCGGTTGAGGTTGGGTCGGAGCATCCGCTGGCGAGAGCGGTGGTGGAGAAAGGAAAATCGGTCTTCGGCGATTTGCCGGCGGTTAAGGATTTCCAGGCCGTGTCCGGTCTTGGCGTTCGCGGCAGAGTCGGGCGGAAAGAAGTTGTCGTGGGCAATGCCAAGTTTATGGATTCGCTTGGAGTTAAAATCGCCGAACATGTTTCGCTTGTTGAGAAACTGCAGAATCAGGCCAAGACCGTGGTTTATGCCGCGACGGATAAAAAACCTTTTGCCGTGATCGCCATGGCTGATACGCTAAAACCTTTCGCCAAAGAAGCCGTTCGGGAACTTAAGAAGATGGGTAAAGAGATCGTGATGATCACCGGCGACAACCCGAAAACGGCCGAGGCCATTGGGCGCGAAATAGGCATTGATCGGGTGTTGAGCCAGGTTCTTCCGCAGGATAAGGCTAATGTCATGAAAAAACTGCAGAAGGAAGGCAAAACCGTGGCCATGGTCGGCGACGGCATCAACGACTCTCCGGCCCTGGCCCAGGCCGATATCGGCATAGCTGTCGGTTCGGGTACGGATGTCGCTATGCAGACTGGCCAGATTATTTTAGTCAAAGACGATCTTCGCGATGTGGTTACCGCCATCCAGCTTTCAGGCAAGACGATCAGGAAGGTTTGGCAGAATCTTTTCTGGGCGTTTATTTATAACGTGGTGGCCATTCCCATCGCCGGCGGTCTGCATCTTTTCATCACTCAAAGCTCGCTTGGCGTGCCGGCGGTCTGGACGTTAAGTCTCAAAGGTTTCGGCGGCTTGGGTAAAGCGCTTTTCAACATCTCGCAGGCGACATTGCGTCCGGAGATCGCCGGTTTTGCGATGGCCTTCAGTTCGGTTTCGGTGGTGACTAATTCGTTGTTGCTGAAAAGATACACGCCGCCGATGGAGAAGAAAGAAATATAGTGTCTAGACCCCGCTCTAATTTTGCGGGGAAGTCCGGCAGCGATCCGCTTCGCCCATTGAGGGATGAGCTATTCGCTCACGCGGATCGAGTTAGTTTGATGAAGGTAAATTTTATTTGGGAGTCAGAATAGTTTATTATGGCAAAATTAGAGCGGGGTGCTCATATTTCTGGCTAAAATTTGTTCGCCCTAGCTCCAAATTTTAGAGAAATATGGCAGAAAAGCTTGAGTTACACATTGAAGGCATGCACTGCGGCGCCTGCGCCACCGGCATCCAGATGCTTACTTCGCAGATGGATGGGATGAAGTCGGTCTTTGTTGACTACGAAGGCAAGAAAGGGGTTTTTGAGTTTGATGCGGCGAAAGTCAAGAAAGAGGATATAGTTAAGGCTATAGCCGAATTGGGATATAAAGCCGAATAGTGCGGGCAGGTTAAGCGAGTTAAGTCACCGCACCATCCCGAACGAAGTGAGGTTAAAGTGCGCGATCCCGCACTTCCGCGATACGGACTTCGGTGATTTCCAAGTCATCAGTTCGGGAGGTGCGGGATCCTCGCAACTTCAGCGCTCACTTCGTTCGCGGAAGTTGCGGGATAAATTAAGTAAATTAAGCTCGTCGGCTTAATTTACCTAACTCGCTTAATTTACTTAATCAGCTCGTTCGATCATGCCATCTTTTCTGGACAACATTAAAACGCGCGTGGGAACGGCGGCTTCGTCTTTGGCAATTGACGCCGATGTTTTGGCTTTGCTTGAGAAATCCAAGAACCCCATGGAATTTGAGGTCGCCGTGCCGTCCACCGGAACGCCGCGCATGCTGAAAGCCTGGCGCATCCAGCATTCGGACGCCCTCGGCCCGTACAAGGGCGGCATCCGTTTCCATCCCGATTCCAGCGCTGACGAGGTTGAAGCTCTTGCCAGGCTGATGACCTGGAAAACGTCGCTCGTCGGCATACCTTACGGCGGGGCTAAAGGCGCGGTTCAGGTTGATCCCAAATCGCTTTCGCGAAAAGAGCTTGAAATATTGAGCCGCGGGTACGTCCGCGCCATTTGGCAAAATATCGGGCCGAAGAAGGATATTCCCGCTCCCGACGTCGGCACGAATCCGCAAGTTATGGCCTGGATGGTGGACGAGTATTCGGCTATGGCCGGTCGCTTTGAGCCTACGGCTTTTACCGGCAAGCCGGTGGAGATTGGCGGATCGTTCGGGAGGGATACGGCCACCGGTTTCGGTGGCGCCATTGTCCTCCGTGAATTTCTCAAACAACATTCCACCCTCAACATTCCACAATCAACGCTCCGCGTCGCCATTCAGGGTTTTGGCGCTGTCGGTTCATCCATCGCGCGTTTGCTTTTCAAGAACGGTTACAAAGTTATAGCTCTTTCCGATTCGCGCGGAGCGATACTTAACGCCGATGGCATAGATGTTGAAGAGGTGGTGAGAACCCAAGAAGAGAAAGGAATGGTCAGCGGGAAGCTATGCTCGCTTGAAGAGGCTGCGGGCGCTAAATGCAAAGCCATCTCCAACGCCGAGCTTCTCGAACTTGACGTTGACATTCTGATACCCGCCGCCTTGGAAAACGTGATTACGGCCGAGAACGCCGAGCGCGTAAAAGCCAAAGTTATTTTGGAAATGGCTAACGGGCCGGTATCCGCGGAAGCCGAAACGGCTCTTGTTTCGCGCGGGGCGGAAGTTATTCCCGATATTCTGGCCAACTCCGGCGGAGTGGTCGGTTCGTATTTTGAATGGGTGCAGGGCCTACAGCGTTTTTACTGGGAGGAAGATGAAGTATTCGGCAAGATAGAGCGTCTTATGGTCAAAACATTCGGCCGTGCGGCCGAAGAGCATACTCGCGGCGGCACATGGCGCGAGGCGAGTTACCGCCTTGCGGTTGGGCGGGTGGTGGCGGCGATGCGCTTGAGGGGGTGGATTTAATAATCAAAGAAAAAAGGCCAGCAGGCGATGCCGGCCCATGGCGACTGCGAAAGCTGGACGCGCTAGGCTTGCGGCCGTGGCGCTTGCAACGCTTGGCGCGTCCACTCGCGCAGGTCAGGGGAAGAAGAAACGTAAGCCCTGGCTGTCTGCCGCAGGAACGCACGGAGCTTGAGTTCGTCGGCAGTAAGCGGCCGCGCCTCCACAACGCGTGTGATTCCAGGGTGAACCGTGGGTTCGGTCGCAGCTTCTTTGTCTGCCGTCATTGACCCCTCCTACTCTACAAGTTTGCAACCCCCTCCGCCAGTTTGTGCTATCCTAAAGGATATGTACACTAAACCCGTAAAAATTGCAATAAACGGTTTTGGCAGGATTGGCCGGTCGTTTTTCAGAGCGGCTTACGGCGCGCCGGGCTTTGACATCATTGCCGTCAACGATCTCACCGACACCAAGACTCTCGCCTACCTTTTGAAATATGATTCGGTCTATGGGCGCTACGCAAAGGAAGTTAGCGCCGCTGATCACGAGCTTGCGGTTGACGGCAAAAAAATACGGGCGCTCGCCGAGAAAGAGCCACAGAAACTGCCGTGGAAAGATTTGGACATTGATATCGTTGTTGAGTCAACCGGATTTTTCACCTCCGGCGATAAAGCTAGAGCGCATCTTGACGCCGGCGCAAAGCGCGTAGTCATCACCGCGCCGGCTTCGGGCGATGTGGTTACCGCCCTGGTCGGCGTCAACGACGATCGCTTCGCCGAAGCCGGGCCGCTGACTTGCAACGCTTCCTGCACCACGAATTCGGTTGCGCCAGTGATGGCTATTCTGCTTGAGAACTTTGGAATAAAAAAGGCAAGCATGACTACAGTGCACGGCTATACCGCGACGCAAAAACTGGTTGACGGGCCGGATGCCAAGGATTTGCGCCGAGGCCGCGCGGCGGCGGTGAACATTGTGCCTTCAACCACCGGTGCGGCGGAGGCAGTCATCCAGTCCATTCCGGAGTTGAAAGGAAAGTTTGATGCGGTGGCGGTGCGCGTGCCGACGATAACCGGATCGTTGAGCTTAATTACGGCACTTACGGGGCAGAAGACGACTGTTGAGGCGGTGAACAATATTTTCAGAAAAGCGGCCGAAGAACCGCGCTGGTCAAAAGTTCTCAAAGTTACCGACGATCCGGTGGTTTCCACCGATATTATCGGCGAGCCCTACGGGGCGATTGTGGACTCAGCACTCACTAAAGTCGTAGATGGCAATCTGGTTACGCTTTTTTCATGGTACGACAACGAAGCCGGTTATACCGCGACTTTGATTGAACACGTTCGGCGGGTGGCTGCCGCTCTGTAGCTTTGAGTTACGGAATACCAATATCCGCGTCTATCTGCGTATTGATCCGCGTTGATCAGCGTGATGCTTACGCGGATTCTCGCGGATAGCAACGCGGATTAACGCTGATATTCCCTAATTTCGTAATTCAGGGCCTGTAGATGTTTTTGGAGGCCGGCCCCGATAGTCATCGGGGCGGCCTTTTGACTTAGGCCTAAAAACAAGTAAAATAAGCATTATGCGCCAATCGCGGCTTTTCGGTAAAACCCTGCGCGAGGATCCGGCTGGGGAAGTTTCGGCCAACGCCCGCCTTTTGGAGCGGGGCGGTTTTGTTTACAAGACCATGGCCGGAGCGTATGACTATCTGCCGCTCGGCTTTCGCGTGCTTCAGAAAATAAACAACATTATCCGCGAGGAGATGAACGCCATCGGCGGGCAGGAACTTCTGCTTACCGCTCTCCAGCCCAAAGACCGCTGGGTGAGATCGGGGCGATGGGAAGCGCTCGCCGATATAATGTACCAGTTCAAAGACCACTCCGACCGGGAAGTGGGTCTGGCTACGACTCACGAGGAGCCGCTGGCCGAAATAGCGACGCGCTCGATTCTTTCCTATAAAGATCTCCCCCTTTTCGTCTATCAGATACAAAGCAAGTTCCGCGACGAGCCGCGGGCCAAATCGGGTCTGATGCGCGGCCGCGAATTTCTGATGAAGGATCTTTACAGTTTTCACGCCGACGATAAAGATCTTGAGGCCTTTTACGAGAAAGCCGATCAGGCCTACCGCAAGATTTTCAAGCGGCTCGGTTTGAAGTTCTTGGTCACCGAGGCCTCGGGCGGCACTTTCACCAAGCAGTTCTCCCACGAATATCAAGTCTTGTCCGAGGCCGGGGAGGATCACGTTCTTTACTGCGGCAAATGCGGCCACACCCAGAATCAGGAGATAACCACCATGCGCATCGGCACGAAATGTCCGAAATGCGGACGGGACGAAATCCGGGCCGGTAAATCAATTGAGATCGGCAACATTTTTAAACTCGGCACCAAGTTCTCGCAGCCCTTCGGGCTTTACTATGCCGATCGGCGCGGCGCGAAAAGCGCCGTGGTTATGGGTTGCTACGGCATAGGCCCCGGGCGTCTCATGGCGACATTGGTTGAAGTCGGGCATGACGATAAAGGCATCATTTGGCCGGACTTGGCGGCACCTTTTTCGGTGCACATTATTGAGGTAAAAAGCGGGAAAGCGGCGGTCAAAAAAGCGGCCGAAAATCTTTGCAAGAAGCTCCTTGCCAAGAATGTGGAAGTGCTCTACGATGACCGCGATGATAAGACGGCGGGAGAGAAATTTGCCGACGCGGATTTAATCGGCATCCCGTGGCGGGCAGTGGTTTCGGAAAGGTCTTTGGAGAAAAAGGGTGTGGAAGTGAAAAGGAGGAGCGAAGAGAAGGGAAGAGTGGTAAATGTTGAAAAGTTGATGAAGATGGTTAAGTAAGGATCGAGCCCGCCTCGCGGTTTTGAAAAACGTTTGCTCGCCCCAGCGCGGCTCGCTGCACTCGCCGAAGCTCCTCGCTCGTCCCGCTTTCAGCGGGACACCATGGCCGCTCGTCGCTGCGAGCGTTTGCAAAACCGCGAGGTGGGCTCTTCTCTTTGCGGAGGAGAAAGAAAGCATAGGGCGAGTGGTAGAGCACCCTCGGCTGTTTGTTGCCCACGCCTCCGCAATGAATTTTCATCAGGATGCCAAATCCCTTCTCTTCGCTGAAAGGGAAAAGGCGTGAAACGTGGAAAAGAAAAAGGCCTACTCGCTCACTTGAGCTTTCGGCAAAGGTGCGTTACTCTCGGGGCTTAAGGTTGGAAATCACAATCCCGCTTGTGTGTCCGCCTCGGGCAGTGAGTAGTGCGAACCTCACGCTTCTGAGGCGCGAGTTGAGCGCCACGTCGTGAAGGCCTTCTGCGCCACACGCGAACTTGTGCTCCGGACTGCCTCTGAATCTCCGCCCTGTTTGCCTTTGGGTGATGCGAAGTTCGAAAGCGTCCTCCGGTCCGACTTGGCGACGAAGCTCGATTTTCACCGGCCCCCTCCTTTGTTGTTATCTCGCCTTCTGCTGGTTTTACTTACAGCGGGTGGCTGTGGTAACAATACTACTTCTAGTGAATTCTTTACATGCTGAATAAGATTCTCGGCCTCTTTTCCAAGGATATCGGCATTGACCTCGGCACGGCCAATTCTTTGGTTTACGTCAGCGGGCGGGGGATTGTTATCAACGAACCTTCGGTTGTGGCCGTCAATCAGAAAACCGGGCAGGTGGTAGCCATCGGGTCAGAGGCCAAGAGAATGGTCGGGCGGACGCCGGGCTACATCACCGCCGTCCGCCCGCTGGTTGAGGGCATAATCTCCGATTTTGAGGTAACCGAGGAGATGCTCCGCTACTTTATTCAAAAGGTTCACGACGGTTCGGTGTCGTTTTTCCCGCGGCCGCGAGTGGTTGTCGGCATTCCCTCGGAGGTTACGGAGGTGGAGCGGAGAGCCGTGGAGGAGGCGACAAAAAACGCCGGCGCCCGCGAAGTTTTTTTGGTGGAAGAGCCAATGGCCGCGGCCATCGGCGTGAGACTTCCGGTGCAAGACGCCGTCGGCTCAATGGTTGTGGACATCGGCGGCGGGACATCGGACATCGCCGTTATTTCTCTCGGCGGCATAGTGGTTTCAAGTAACTTACGGATAGCCGGGGACAGATTAAACGAAGACATTATCCGTTTTGCCCGCGATCAGCATAAGCTTCTCTTGGGCGAGCGCACTGCCGAGGATATTAAAATAGCCATCGGCTCGGCCGTGGAGCTGGATGAGCCGATGGAGGCCACCATGCGCGGCCGCGACTTGGTTACCGGCTTGCCTAAAGAAGTCATTATAGACGATTCGGAGATCCGCCGGGCGATGAAGCATTCAATCAATGTGCTTGTTTCAACAATCAAGGCGACCATTGAAAAAACTCCGCCCGAGCTCGTAGCCGACATAATGCACCGCGGCATTGTTCTCGTCGGCGGCGGCGCGCTGTTGCGGGGTCTGGATCAGCTTATTGCCGGCGAGACGCGCATTCCGGTTGAGGTGGCCGAGGATCCCTTATCTGCGGTGGTTCGCGGAACGGGGGTGATTTTGGAGGATTTGGATAGATTGGCCGAAGTTCTAATCAGCGCCGAAAACCCGAGAGCTCCAATAATGTAATTATTCCCATCCTGTTAAAAGGCCTGGGCGCGATTTTCTAAAAATTTTTGCGCTATCCTAGCGGTACTATGCCAAGCAGGTTCTTAAGTTTAATTTTCTTGGCGGTTCTGCTTGCGCTTTTTATTCTTGTCGGCGGGGCAAGGTTTTTTTCGCCTTGGCGAAGCAGGATTGCGGGCTCGGTTACGCCGATTTTGTCCTCTTTCAGTTCTTTGGCTGATAAACTGCGGACCCTTCTCGGCGGGCCGACGGCGGAAAAGGTGCGCGCCTTGGAAGAAGAACGAGTCAGGCTTCTCGCCGAAGTGGCCCGGCGCGACGGCATGGCGGACGAAAACGCGATTTTACGCGAAGCTCTGGCTTTGCGCCGCGAAGGGGTAGAGGGCGCTATTCCGGCGCGGGTGATTGGTTTTTTTCGCGAGGGACGGGATGAGTTTTTAATCATCAACCGCGGCGTGGAAAGCGGTGTGGCCTCCGGTGACATCGTTTTGAACCGAGCCCGCGTGTTCGGCGGTCAGGTGGTTGACTCCGGGTCCGGTTTTGCGCGCGTGGCTCTCGCTTCCAGTCCTTCGCGGAGTGTTGATGTTTCGGTCAGCGATAAATTGAGAGCCGTCGCCCGCGGCAATAATTCGCGCGAGCTTGTCATTGAGCGCGTTCCTCGGGACGCTGAAGTGAAATCCGGGGATCTGGTGAGAGTTTCTTCAAGATCGGTCAGCGGCCAGGATTCTTTTCTCATCGGCGAGGTTCGCGAAGTTCATCAGGCCGAGAATGAGGTCTTTAAGACTGTCCGCGCCGTGCATCTTTTTGATCCCGCCGAGGACAGCGCTTTGATCTTACTTGCTCCGTAAAGTTATGAAACTCTTTGGTAACCGCACCGCAGCGAGAAGAAGCGTCATGAGGGCGGCTTCTTTTGGGCGGCCGCGGCTTGTAAGACCGGCCGCGACGCGGCTGGCTATATGGCTGGCCGTTTATCTAGCGCTTTTGTTTTCAGAGATATCATTCTTCCCGGTTCTTTTGGGTTTTGCTCCACCTGCGTTTTCAACCGCAGCCCTGGTCCTTGGCGTGTCGCTCCTCGGCTATCTCCCCGGTTTCCTGTTTGCTCTTTTCGCCGGACTCGCGCGCGACATTCTCCTGGCCCCCGCGGCTGTCTCATCCAATACCGCTTTCGCCTTTTTTGTTTTCTTCGCCGTCTGGCTTTTTAGGGTAGCCGTGCGATGGGACGAATCCATTTTGCGGATAGGAGCGGTGAGCGCCGGTTTTGCTTCTTTGTCCTTGGCGCGGTTTCTTGCTGCCGAGGCCGCTCATATTTTCTTTTCTGCAGTCCGGCCGGTTTCAAATTTATCGTCCTTTTTTAGTCGCGTCGTTCTCGCCGAGGCAATTTTCGCTGGTACGATTATTGCGGCTTTTTCGGCAGTTTCCATAATCAGATTCAGAAGGCGGCGCGCGGCGGAGCTGACCCATATTTAATGCTAAACCGATTTAATTTTCCACCATTGATGTTTAAGCGCTTGGCCTTGGGTCGCGTGAGAATCAAGAAATCCGACTTGCCGGTGGAGCCGGAGGAAATTTTTATGGACGCTTTTAACGCGCCCGGCTTTCGCCGCGAGATGCATGAGGGGCGCATTGAGCGCCCCATTTCTCCCTATGCGTTCGTTTTTTTTAGTCTTGCGGTTGCGGTCTTCTTACTCGTTATCGTCGCCAGGCTTTACGATCTTCAGATCCGCGATGGCGATTCTCTTTATGCTCGGGCTCAAGCCAATAAGACCTATCCCATTATAATTCAGGCGCCGCGCGGCATCCTTTATGACCGGGATTTGGAAAAGTTGGTGGAGAATGTTCCCACCTTTGTAATCTCGCTCCACCCCGCTGATATCGAGGACGATCAGGCCTTCGGCGAGGAGTTTAGGCGCCTGGCCTCGCTCGTCGGCAGGAGTGCCGCCGAGATAGCCGAAGCCAACGGTCTTGATACCGAGCGAATCAGCGAAGAAGATCTTTACCGGGCGGCTTCATGGCCGCCGGAGATATTTATCGCCTCCGGAGAGTTGCGCGAGGCTGTTTTGGAAATAGAAGGCCATCCGGAAAGTTATGCCCATGTCGCCTTGGCCGAGGCGGCTCATCGCGGCTATTTTCTCGGACAATACGCGAGCCACATTCTTGGCTACGTCGGGCGCCCGAGCCGCGAAGATTTGCAATCGCGGGGCGCCGCTAATTTGAGCGACCTTGTCGGCAAAGACGGGTTGGAGTTCCAATATGACCAGTTTTTGCGCGGCCTGCCGGGCAGGAAGCTCATTGAAGTTAACGCCTCGGGTGAGCCGCAGCGCGAGCGCTTCATCGTTAAATCTTCTCCGGGTAAGAACATTGTTTTGGAGATTGACGCCGGTCTTCAGCGTTTCGCCGCATCGGCTCTTGAGCGCCATGTGCGGGCTCTCGGCAAGAAAGCCGCAGCCATTGTAGCCGTTGATCCGCGCGACGGAGCCATTCGCGCTTTGGCGAGCTTCCCGGCTTACGATCCCAACCTTTTCGGCCGCGGCACCTCGCAGAAGGAAATCAATCGTCTGCTTGCCGATCCGGGAAAGCCGTTTTTCAATCGGGCCATGGCCGGAGTCTATCCTTCCGGGTCAACAATAAAGCCGCTGCTTGCCGCCGCGGCTTTGGAGGAGGGAATAATAGATCCTCAAAAGTCAATTTACGACCCGGGCTTTATCTCGGTGCCGAATCCCTATGATCCGGCGAACCCCACCATCTTCAAGGATTGGAAGCCGCTCGGTTGGGTGGATATGCGCCGAGCCATAGCTTTATCAGCCAATGTTTATTTTTACACCGTCGGCGGCGGGTATCAGGATGTCAGAGGTCTTGGCATCCGGCGCATCAAAAAATTTTTGGAGCTTTTCGGCTGGGGCAGCGCTTTAGGCCTTGACCTTCCGGGCGAGGCTAAAGGTCTCATTCCCGATCCTGAAGTCAAAAAGATCACTCGGCCGAAAGATCCGGTCTGGCGCATCGGCGACACTTACATAACTTCCATCGGCCAGGGCGATTTAGAAATTACCCCGCTCCAGCTTGCCGCGGCAACGGCGGCTATCGCCAATGGCGGCACTCTCTGGAAGCCGCGTTTGGCCAAAGCGGTGGTTGATGATGACAAGAATGTAGTCCGGGAATTTAACTCGGAGGCTATACGCTCGGGCATAATTCGTCCGGAGAACTTGGCGGTCGTTCGCGAAGGCATGAGACAGGCCGTAACCGAGGGCTCGGCTGCAGCGCTCGGCGATCTTTTCTTCTCTTCCGCCGGCAAAACCGGCACGGCCCAGACCGGGGTTTATGGCAAGAACCACGGCTGGTTTGTCGGCTTCGCTCCCTATGAGAACCCGGAGATCGTGGTGGCTGTTTTAGTTGAGGAAGGCACCGGCGGGTCAACCGACGCAGTACCCATAGCCAAGGAGGTGTTGTACTACTATTTTACCGGCAAAGATTAATCCACTCTTGACATACGGGGGGCGGCTCTTATAATCAGGAGAAATTAAATAAAGCAAGTTAAGCAAGATAAGCAAGTTAAGTGACGTTTTGGCCGAGCTTAATTCGCTTAACTTGCTTAATTTACTTAATTCACTTTAGCGCTATGCCTGAATATTTAAGTCCGGAGGGTCTTGAAAAATTAAAGCGCGAACTTGAGGAGCTGAAAACGGTTAAGCGCCGCGAGATAGCCATGCGCCTTGAGGCGGCGAAAGCTCTCGGCGACCTTTCTGAAAATGCCGAGTATCAGGAGGCCAAGGAAGCCCAGTCGCTGAATGAGGCCAACATTCAGGAGCTTGAAGAGGTGCTCCGCGACGTCGTGGTTATCCAAAAACCGGTTAACTCGGCGACGGTGCAGATCGGTTCAACCGTTGAAGTTGAATCGGCTCGCGGCCGAGAGACGTTCACCATTGTCGGTTCGGAGGAAGCTGATCCGCTGAACGGCAGAATTTCCAATGAATCGCCGATGGGGCAGGCTTTTCTCGGCGCGAAGGCGGGCGACGAAGTGGATATGAAAACCCCGGGAGGGAACAGCAGATATAAGATCAGGAAAATAACCTAGAATCTATCTCAAAAGTGCATTTGGGCTTCAATTCTGGCCGGACTTATGGTAGTATGGTTGACGATGGCTCTGGAAGATATTCGCGGCGAGCGGCTAAAGAAGCTGGAAAATTTTGAGGCCTACGGCGGCGAAGCTTATCCCTCGTCGGTGCGGCGCGGTTTTTTGATTGTTGAGGCGCTTAAGAAATTCAGCGTTCTTGCCGGGTCCGGAAAGAAAGTGATTCTGGCCGGACGCATACGCGCCTGGCGGGAGCACGGCGGCGCAACGTTTGCCGATTTGGAGGACGGATCCGGGATAATACAGCTCTTCTTCAGCCGAGAGGAGTTAAACGGCGGTTATGACGCCGCGATCGCGACTTTAGATATCGGCGACTTTATTGAGATTGAGGGCGCTGCTTTCAAAACCAAGCGCGGCGAGCCGACGGTCAAGATTGGCGGGTGGAAGATGATTGTAAAAACGCTTCGTCCTCTCCCCGAGAAGTGGCATGGCTTAAAGGACGTGGAGGAGCGCTTCCGCAAGAGGTATCTTGACTTGCTGATGAACGGCGAGGTCAGGAAGCGTTTCGCTTTGCGTTCCGGGCTTATCCGGGCAATGCGCGAGTTTCTTCACGCCGAGGGCTTTGAGGAAGTTGAAACACCTATGCTCCAACCCATGGCCGGCGGGGCCCTGGCGCGGCCGTTTCGCACCCATCATAATGCCCTGAATTTTGATTTGTATTTGCGCATTGCTCCGGAGCTATATTTGAAGCGTCTTTTGGTCGGAGGTTACGAAAAGGTTTTTGAAATAGGGCGGAACTTCCGCAATGAGGGGATTGACGCCACGCACAATCCCGAGTTTACCATGCTGGAGCTTTACGCCGCTTATTGGGACGAGAACGCGATGATGGCTTTCATTGAGAAGCTTTTTTTGCGCCTGGCGAAGCTTTTCGGCAAGCGGGGCGCTGTCAGTTACGATGGCAAAAGTGTCGGCTGGAAGAAAAATTTCGCTAAGATGTCTTTTGCCGATGTTCTCAAGCGCTACGCTTTGGTGACTGACTATCACCGCGCTTCGCGCGACGAGCTGGCTTTGAAGGCCAAGCAGTTTGCCATTGAAACCGGCCCGGGCGAGTCCAAAGGGAAAATCGCCGATGAGATTTATAAAAAGATATGCCGGCCGCATCTCATTCAGCCGACTTTTGTCGTCTGTCATCCGGTTGATATTTCCCCTTTGGCTAAGCTCGCGGGGCCGGGTGCTGACGAAGTTCGGCGCTTCCAGCTTATCGCCGGAGGACTGGAGCTGGTTAACGGATTCGCCGAGCTGAACGACCCGCGCGATCAAAGGAAGCGGTTTCAAAACCAGCTCGCCGAACGGGCCAAAGGCGATAGCGAAGCTCACCAGCTTGACGAGGATTTTATCGAGGCTTTAGAATACGGCATGCCGCCGGCGGCGGGCATCGGCATCGGCATTGACCGCTTGGTCATGCTTTTGGCTGACGTGAAGAACATTAAGGAGGTTGTATTGTTTCCGACGATGAAACCGAAAGCTGGTTAAGTAAATTAAGCAAGTTAAGTGAATTAAGCTTTCGGTGCCGCACTGCTTAACTTGCTTAATCAGCTTAATTTACTTAATGAGCTCACATGTTGGATATCAAATTCATCCGCGAAAATCCGGAGAAAGTAAAAGAAGGCCTCAAGAAGAAAGGCGTTGATTTTGATTTGAATCATTTATTGGAAGTTGA
The DNA here is from genome assembly GCA_964551555.1 of uncultured Candidatus Saccharibacteria bacterium. Taxonomy (GTDB): domain Bacteria; phylum Patescibacteriota; class Minisyncoccia; order Sungbacterales; family SURF-37; genus CAYNAP01. The sequence continues at coordinate 13,683 of CAZKCN010000004.1, forward strand.
TGAAAAGAGGCGGGCGAAAATAAAGGAGGTTGACGATCTGCGAGCCAAGCAAAATGTCGTTTCCGATGAAATAGCCAAGATCGGCGGCGAAGAAAGAGCTGTAAAAATCGCCGAAATGCAGGAGCTTAAAGCCAAACTCGGCGAGCTTGAGTTTGAAATGAAAGCGCTGGAGGAAGAGTTTAGCGAATTGATGTATAAAATCCCCAACCTGCCTTATGACGATGTTCCGGTGGGTAAGGATGAAAGCGCAAATCAGGTTGTGCGGCGGTGGGGCAATATTCCCCAATTTGGTTTTGAGCCGAAAGACCATATTGCTCTAGGCGAGGCGCTGGATATTATCGACACCGAAAGAGCCAGCCGCGTTGCTGGAGCGCGCTTTAGTTACTTTAAGGGTGAAGCGGCGTTGCTGGAATTTGCGCTGGTGCAATTTACTTTCGGTGCGCTAATTTCCCCGGAATTCCTTGAGAAAGTCGCTGATGCTGTTGGGGACGGTTATCCAGCCAAACCATTCACGCCTGTGGTGCCGCCAGTAATGATTAATCCCGGGGTTTTCGCGAAAATGGCCCGCCTGAACGAGCAGGACAAAGACGAGCGCTACTATCTGCCGAAAGACAATCTTTATTTGATAGGAAGCGCCGAACATACACTTGGGCCGCTGCACATGGATGAAATTGTTGACGAAGACAAACTGCCGATTCGCTATGTCGGCTTTTCGACAAGTTTTCGGCGAGAAGCGGGATCATATGGCAAAGATACTCGAGGAGTATTGCGCGTTCATCAGTTCGACAAAATTGAAATGGAGTCCTTCACCACTCCCGAGAACTCGAGAAAGGAGCAGGATTTTATCGTAGCTATCCAAGAAC
>CAZKCN010000005.1:0-6274 GCA_964551555.1 uncultured Candidatus Saccharibacteria bacterium
AGAGAGTAACTGGGCGCACTTCTTATGGAGCTTAAGCGGCGGCCGGGAATTGCGCCTTATTGATCCCCGCAAATTCGGTGTGATCTGGTACGGAAGTGAAAACGATTTAAAGCGCGACAAATATCTGGCTAACCTCGGCCACGACGCGCACCGCATCCCCTACTCTGTTTTTCGCGCCGCTTTACGCGGCAAATCGGGCATGGTTAAAGCAGTCTTGCTTCGTCAAGACGTTCTTTCCGGTGTGGGTAATATCATGGCTGATGAAATGCTGTGGCGCGCCAAGATCCATCCCGAGACGCGCATAGCCGATTTGACCGATGGAGGTGTCAGAAACTTGCATCGCGCCCTCGTTCGCACTATAGATAACATGCTCGCCGCCGGCGGCACGTCGCTTCGCGACTGGGGTCACCCCGACGGCAAGAAAGGCGGCTATCAAGAACAGCGCAAAGTTTACGGCAAATCTGGAGCGCCATGCCCAAGATGCAAGACTACGCTCCAAAAGTTAATCGTTGCTGGGCGAGGAACAACGATATGTCGAAGGTGTCAGTTGTTGTAAATTCGAATTTCGAAATTCGAAACAAATTCGAAACTCCAAATCTGAAATTATAAACATGTCCGTAATTTTGAATTTTGGTGATTGGGATTTATTTCGTGCTTCGAATTTCGTGCTTCGGATTTCAAAATAGCCACAAATGGGTTATACTCAACTCACTATGGAAACCAACTTAACTGATGCCGCGCCGCCATTTTATAAGCTCCCGGACTGGGCCTGGTGGGCCATCGGCATCGGCATAATCGTTGCCGTTACCGCGGGTGTGGTTTTGCTTGTTCGCTCCTCGCGGCCCCAACTGCCGCTTGAACTTGTCCAAAAGCGCGAAACTGTGGGCAAGATTCTGGAAGAGATGAGCCGCGTAAGCGATGTGGACGTCAAACCGCTGGAGGAGCTTGAGGGGAAAAAGGATTATCGCGGCGCGGTTCGGCTTATGGATGAAGCTTTGAAAGTCAATCTCGCCTATGAAAACCTTTCCGACATGCTGCTCAAAGCGAGCAGCGACCTCACCCGGCTCGCTTTGCAGATAAAGCCCGACGATTTAGGGACGAAAGCGGTTGAAGCTTTCGGGTCGCTCGCCAGTCTCGCCGAAGTCGAGAAAAGATTTTACCAGAACCGCCGCAATCTTTACGAGATGACACGAAGCTACTACGCCGATTTGGAAGCCGAGAAAAATCCGCTCATTCCTGAAAACCTTAACCTCTTGGTGCAGGCGGTGAACAGCGATTTCAGCAAAGCCAGGGAACTAGAGGGAAAATTCGCCGCCGCGGTCAAGGCCTTTGATGACGCGGCGAGCAAGAAGTAAACTTTCTCTCCAAACTATGTCCGAAAGAATCCCCCAGCCCCAATCAGCGCCGCCGGAACCGGAAGCGGCCGAGGCAGTAAAATCGCCCGAAAGTCCCAAAAGCCCTGAAACCGCAATCGAAAACCTGCGCGAGACGCGGGAGAGCTTGTTGCGGGAAAAATCGGCCAAGGCGGCGGAACTCGCCGGCCTTTACCTGCAGGGCAAACTGACTTCCGGGGAAGCCGGGGAGAAAATTGACAAAATCCCCGATCGCGAAAAACTGGTCGGGCGAGCTCTGGCATCCCTTGAGAAAATGGGCATAGTCCAGTGGGCGGTCAATCCGGAAAAGGGCGGACGTTCTATGGTTGTTGATCTCGAGGCGCTTAAAGCCGTAACTCACGACAACGCATATAAACTCGGCTCTATATTCAGGCATCCGGCTTACGGCGGCGGGAGTAAAGTCAAAACCCTTTATGAAATTTTCGGAGACCAGCCGGTGCTTTCGCGCGAACAGTTAACCAACAAGGACTACAAAGAAAAGCCGATGTTCTACGTCCCCCAATCCAGAGAAGACGCTTTGACCCCGGAAGCAATAAAAAGAGCCGATTTTCACTTGGGTTTATGGGATTCTACCACAAAAGGAGCGGGCCAAAAGGGACTGAAGTTACAGCCCTACCCGGTCAAAGAAGGACCATCGGCAAATTACGTTGAAACGGAAGCGGCGGTCATACTCTTCCATCCTCGTTACGGCGACGGCTACCGGAACGAAAAGAGCGTTTTTATGGTGCGCGACAGAAAAACCAGGGAGTATAGAAAGTTGTCGGGAGAATCATTTCTGCAGTATGGAATTTCTCCCGGGGTGCTCGTATCCGGGAGAGGACACGCTAAAAGCACTGTGCGAAACCTTCGCCAAGGGGTGCGCGAGTTTATGCCCACTCTCGTCGCCCGCGGCCTCATTGCGCCCCAAGATTTCCGGGCCGCCACCGGCGCCAAGTTTTCCGGAAAAGAACACATCGTCCGCACCAAAGTTTCCCCCGACGGCATGGTTATGTTCAATCGCGTGCGGCATTATCTCGGCAGAGAATTCATAGGAAAGCCGGTAAGAATATACAACCTTTCTCCCGATCTCGGCGGCGTTGCCGAAGTTGCGGAAAGCGGCGAAGAAACCCTTACGCACACTTTTCGCATTTTCTCGCGGGATAATATTCCGCGCACGCCAAGCGGTGAGCAGATTGCCGGCCGCAAGCTGACGGAAGTCGCGCCTTTTTCCGGGGAGAAAGTTACTCTCCCCCGCCGCGCCGATGAAACCGAGGAAATTTATCAGGAGCGCGTTCGGACCGCAAGAAACTTTAGCTTTGTTTTGAAACTCTCCAACGACCTTGCGCCTCTCGGCGTTGCTCTGTCTAAAGAAGACGCGCGCGAGCAGGCGGTCATCGCCAGAGCGGCAAAGACCCTTGACGACAAGAAGCAATACGGGCGTTTTATGGCTTTAGCTAAAAATTACGGCGAAGATGGAGTGCGCTCTTTCTTCACCGCGGAATACGACGATGAAAACGGCGAAAAAATTCTGACCCTTGCCGAAAAGCTGAAAGAGGAAGATGCCGAGGCGCTTTTCTACTCGTACGCGCGCGTTATTGACTCGGCGCGCGCTTTTGAATCAACCCTTCGTAATCGCGCCTTAGCCGGATTGGATATTGATGAAGACCTCAAAGATCGCCTGCCGACGGAAATACAAGAAGCCATCCAGCGCCGGGCTAAAGACGTTCTGATGGCCGCCTACGCCGTGGGTGTGGAGAAAAAAGGCGATATGAAAGTGAGCGAAGTTGTCCACGCGATGGAAGGAGTTAGAACCATTTTGGAAGTTTTGCAGTCGCTTGAAGACACTGACACCCCCTTCCGCTTCATAAAATCGGAAGATCGCGGCGAGACCCGGGTTTTTCTCACCGAAAACAAAGAAACCGGGGAGCAGTTTGAGTTGAAAGTATTTGTGCGGCCGGTGCAATCCGAAAAGGGCCAAGCGCGGGTAAACTTTGAACTCAACTTTGACACCATGATGCCCGACGAATCGCTTAAAAAAGTTTTCACCCAGAGCACTTATTACAAAGAAACGAAAAAAACTCGCGTGGCAAGTTCGCTTAGATTATCCATTGACTTGGACACCTATGAAGACGCGCCTCAAGTTTCGCTCGACCTCGGGCGGGGCCCGCTTGACTCCGAAAATTTTCTGCGCCCGGGTGACGTTTTAGGCAAAGCCCTCGCCCTTTCAAGCGCTATGGGTCATCACAATCCAAAGTCCTTTGACCGGCGCTACGCCGATCCGAAAGTTTTCGCAAAGGTAGCCGAAAAATTCAAAGAGTATATAGACAGTAAAAATCCGTAGCGTCTGCTTCTTACATCGCACAGCTTAAAGGGGGTTGCGGAAAACAGCCCTTTTTTGGTCTTGTCGCAGCGATTATTGTTACTTTTTAATAATCTCTTTTACGATTTCCTGGTGCTCCGCCGCTTCCGTCCGCCATATATATTCGAAAATTATCGCAAAGGTGTCGCGGATGTCCTTATTCTCAATAATTGTAGTCAGCAGCGGTTCTCGGTACGTTGTAATGGCTGTTTTGTCGCCGTAAATAATGATCTGCGCTGGCGTCAGGAATTTGTCTTGAGACGTAACTCTCCGCTCGATTAGCCGTTCCTTGTCCAACTTCAGAATCTCCGCAGTCCTTGACAAAAGTGGTGTGATGGCTCGTGTATGAATACCCGCCTTTATTCGCTGGGCGATATTTTGATCTACTAATTTTTTTGTTTCTGGGAAATCCTTATCGTAGGGCGACTGAATTAGCAAGATATTCTTTCCCTCTCGTATCATATCGTCATGCATTTTTTTGATTCCGGCCAAACCCTCATAACTCGCAACGTGGGGGCGACCTAAAACCAGCGCATACTGTGATATTAGACCGGGCAAAGCATACTCAAGTACTTTTTTAGCGCGTTCGGCGTTGGCCGCTTCGGCCAGAACCATATCCTCCAGATTTTCTGGGGAAGTTGGGCGGAATTGTTTTTTGGCCGTGCCTTTTACTGCTTCGGCCAGCCCGCGCTTCACAAATTGGTTGAGAATATGATAAACCGTCGGCTTTTTAAGTCCGACTTTTTTGATTATGGCCTGCGCCGGGGCTTGCCCCAATGAAAGTAAGCCCTCATAAACCGCCGCTTCCGCCTCGCTTAGGCCGATTTGGATCAATGTTTCCCTGGAAATCATACAGCCATTATAGCAAATTTTACGACTTCAGTCAATTTAGGTTATACACAGAGCAAAGTTACATAGCTCATCACAGTCAATAATAATTGACCATTTCTCTGATACATTCTAGCCATAAAATGCCTTGTTTACTTATATATTAAGCGATTTTGGCATTTGTTCTATATTAGCTATTGACAAATTATATGGCTATGATATAATTAGGGCGTCAGTGAGAATTGACTAAATAAAAAAGTGTTTATTTACTAGCTCTTTACTAAAGGTTTAAGCCGTTACGGGGTGGAATACGAAAACTCTGGCAGACAATCGAGAAACCTGTCAGGGCGGAGACCAGTCCCCTAACGGTGCGCCCCGACGCGGTCACATCGGGAACATGAGTTGACTCAATAACAATGAGTGCAGCTCCGGCGGAGCTGAAGAAAGTTCGGCCGGAGAACACTCCCTGTTATTCCTCTCGCCTGCAAAGGGTTATCCCTCGAGCTTGCCGAGAGGTGGGGAGCCAAAGCTCTTTAAATAAAAAACGGGCGGACACGCCACAAAGCAACAAATTGTAATTGGGCGTCTGATTCGCTCGCCGTCAGGAAAAATTTCCAGGAGGGAATTTCCTCACAACTCGCCCTTGGCCAGCGCCATAGGCGGGACGGAGCGGCCAAGTTTTGAAGCGAAGCGAAAATCCGCCGAAGCTTTATGCGCAGGCGGACAACCAAAAAGTTTCGTTTCAAGATTTGCCGGTCCGCTTATGGACCATGTTAAGTTCTTTTCATTCGGATGAAAAGTTCGCTGAAGAATAGGGATCACCGATAAATATCTTTACGGTGGCCAATAGCAAAAAGAACAATTTCATCAAAGGCGCGAAAATAAAAAAGCGCCCGATAGGAGCGGGTGATGCGAAACGAAAAGGTGATTGGTTTGCTCTTGAGCTTTTTGAGGTGAAGCCGCGGATCGCGCCAATTGCTGCGCAAGATATCCTCTTGTCTTAAGAACCGGATGCGCGCGTCTTCGGGCAAAAGTTTCAGCATCGTTGCGAAACTCGACGCATAAAAGACTTTCATGGCTGTCGGCGTAACGACTTGGGAAGTGAGCGCAATATCTTTCCTTGTCTGTCGGCACGAAGCGCATCGCTAAACGCTTTCTTGATTTTTTCGGGATGTTCATATTCATCCAGCGATTCTTCGGGGATAGCCAGCAAAGAGCGGGTTGCTTCGGCAAGAATACGGCGCGTTAGCTCGTCAACCGAAAAACCGTAGCGCAGTGCCGCTTGCTCAAGTTTCCCTTTTTCTTTTTTAGAGATGGTAATAGTGTTGTCCACTCTCTCAGTATATGAGACGGGGGCGGAAAGTCAACGCTACGTCAAAATCGCCAAAATCAAAATCAGCATTGAATCGAGAACGGTTGGCAAATTATTGCCGCTCGTTCCCGGTTCAATCCGAAAGTAGTTTGACAATTTATTGTTTGTCGCCAGAAATCCGCCTGTCAATTTACCTCTATTGAGGTAGGCAGGTTTCTGGCGACAACAAATATATAAATATATAAAAAGTCTCCGCGTTTTTTACTGGCTTAACGCGGGGCGGAAAGGAGGTGAAAAAATGAGCCAGCGAAAACCTCCGCCTGAAGGAGCGGAGGAGCCGCTGCCTCCGGCTGAAAAGCCGGCTGGCGGTGAGGGGGCGCTTCTCGCCGGAGCCGAGGAGTG
>CAZKCN010000005.1:6284-13985 GCA_964551555.1 uncultured Candidatus Saccharibacteria bacterium
AAGCTCACTGCGGGGCAAGGAAAGGAGGAGGGAAATGCGCATCGCGAATTTTACCCTCCACCCCCAAGACGAGCTCTTGGGTGAGTGGAGGGCGACGGGGTTTGAGATGGCGCCCGAGCCGCGGGCGCCCTTAATCCTCGCCGAGGCCGAGTCATGGGACTCGGCGCGGGTCAAGACTGTGGTTGAGGAGGCCATTGACTGGATTGCCTCGGAGCAATTCGAGGCGGTGCTCGTCGGTGGTCTCACCGACGCCATGGTCTACGCGTGCCTGCGGGCGTGGCAACACAGCCTTCGGGTCTTCGTTGCCATAAGTCCGCGGGTCCGCGACCCGCGCACCGGTCGGTTCAGGTTTGAGTTCCGCGGGGTCCGGGAAATTCTCCGGCCTTAGCGGCATAGCGGAATACCCCAGTATGCGGAGCGAACGCTCTGCGAAGGCATAACGCAGCCGGGGGAAAGATTTCTCAAGCCCCAGTCCGCGGAAGCGCGACAAGGGGCGGAGGGAGGAAAATGGGAATTTGGGTGGTGAAGCTGTCCGGTGGCTCCGTTTTCCGGAACCACTGGAACCAGCATGTGGCGATTTTCCCCAACCGCCCCGCGGGGTTTCTTTTGCCCCCCGGGGCGGAGGGCGTTCACCTTGCGCGGCGGAGGGAGGAGGAGATGAGGGGCCCAGAGGGGAGCCTCTGGGTCTTGGAAAAAGACAACGGGGTCCTGTGGGACTCCGAGTACGACAGCGTGTTCGAGAGCCCCGGGCCAGCCGAAACCGTGAGGTTTCGGCTGGCTTTTGAGAAAGATGTTATAGTCACCCCGGTGAGGTACGACGTATGCCAGGGGTGCGCAGAGTGCCGGCTCGAGCCGGCCTAACCCGTCCCGCACAACGCGGGAATCCCCACAGGGACGGGAAGAAAGGAGGTGCCGCGATGCCGCGGCACGATGAGCGGTGGCAGACGGGCGATATGTCGCTCCGAGGCCGCCGCGCTCTTGCCGCGGCGATACTCGGGCGGCATTTCCGCTTTCTCTGGAGCTTCTACGAAAAGGAAGCGATAGAGACGGCGGAGAACTTCACGTCCCAGTGGAAGGGCAGGGACGCGAAGGAGTTTTCCAACGCTCTCCAGCGCGAGCTTTACAAGCTCGCGCGGTCAAAGGGGTTCAAAAAACTCCGCGGCGGCCGCTGGACCAACGTCCGGGCGAGCTACCGCGGGGTGGTCATGGCCGCGCTACGGCGCGGCCGGCTCGGCTGGCTCCCGCACGTTTTGGCGCGGGAGGATTTCGAGCAGGAGATGGAATTATGCCTGCTCGAGATCGCCCGCATGGGTTTTACCCAGCTCATATACCGAGCTGCGTACCGCCACTTTTACCAAGTGGCGGTGAACTATGGCTACAAGCGGCTCCGAGGGTCGGGGTCGTTTGTAAAGCACGAGCTGTTGATCTCTGATCGGCAGTTCGGGGAGGAGGAATACGGCGAGGCCGAGGGCCGCCTCGCGAATACCGAAACCAAGAGTCCGTGGGAGCAGGGGCCGCGACGAAGAAATCGGTATCCCCTCCCGCGGAAAAACCGCGCGTTCTGGCAGCGGGTCCGAGCGCGTGTATCGGAGGAGGATTGGGACCTCCTTTGGGACTGGGCCACCCGCAGAACACTTTCAATGCCGCGCGGCCTTTTGAAGGACGTGCGGCGGAGGGTGCTCGCATGACACTGACCGTCGGCCTCACGTGCTCCCAGTGCGGGAGCACGTTCCAGGTCTCCTTGGCGTCCTACGACGCCATGGGGATCACCTCGCTCCCGCGCAGGTGTCCAACCTGCGCGGACGTCCGCCAGCACCGACCCCAAGTGGTGCTGGCGCGGCAGGAGCTCTGGGCGGATGACATCAAAGTCGGCCGCTCGGCCGCGGAACTTCTCCGCGGCCTCGCAGAGTTCCGGCCGCGGGATTCGGACAAGCCGTGCTGGCGCCTGGTGGTAAAAGGCGACCGGTACGGTGCGAGCTGGTCCGGCCGGATCGACGTGTACAGTCACGTCGAGCCGGTCCGGCTCGGGGCGGGCGAGGTCGTTCACCTCGCCCACATGGAGGTACGTCACCGGGTCTGGGTCCAACCGCGGACCCGGCCCACGATGGAACACGGAACGGCCTCGGGCTACCGGCCCTCGGTGAACCCGAGGAGCGGGAGGAGACGTCGCAGTACGTGGCGCTCCTCCCGTCGTCCTCCGGCTCCGACCCGGCCGGGACGTTGGTGTGGGCTACGGCCCGCACCAAGACGACCATTAAGGGTCTGGGGCGGCAATACTACGCCGCTCTCGAGGGTTCTCCGCTCTGGTCTCTCCGCGTGAGCGGAGGGGTTCGGAGCGGTCGGGAGAGCACCGACGCCATCCTCGCGGTCGTGGAGGAGGGAAACCCCCTCATCCACGTTTTCCGCGAGGAGGGTGCGGAAACCCGCACCCCGATCACGGATTAACCGAGCGCGTCCTAGCCGCGTCATGGAACGAAATCAGAGCGGGCGATGCTAGGTAGTCCGCTCTCACGCCGCACGGGCTTTGATGCCCAACGCGGCAGGAGGTAGTTTATGGTTTTCCGCGTTTTCACGGCGGCGTCGGGCGCAGTTGAGCCCGGCGCCGAGGTCGGCGCCTTCTCGCTATCAGGCGCGGGGGTTACCATCCCCGCGATCCTGATTGGTTCGGAGGGCCGCGGCCGGCAGCTCGGCGTACTGCCGGTCGCTGATCCGCCGCGCGTTCCTTGCCCCGACCGGGGTAAGGAGGTGTGGACATCGGCTGAAGCGTGCGGGCGCTGCGGCGCCGCGCTCGCAGCCGAGGAAGGCAAGCCCACCCGCCGGCACGCCGATGCCGGCGAGGTGACCGGTCGGGTTTTGTTCGCCGAGGTGGGATCCACCAAGGCGGGCAAGCCCAAGCTCTTTTCTAGGCCGGAGCTGCCCGCGGCCGAGAAAGTTATCGTTGTCCTCCGGACCCCGATGGGGTTCCGGGGCGGCAACGCTCACACCGGCGATCGCGCCGGGTGGGTCTGCGGTCGGTCCTGCGGGGCCTCGGCCGAGGGCGCCATCGAGGTGCCCGAGTCCTGCCCCGGGTGCGGAGCCAAGGGTTATGACGGCCCGAAGCTCCGCGTCGCGGAGTTCCCCGGCGAGGTAATCTGCCGGGGCGTCATCGCCGAGGGGATCGCTGGTCGGATGGGGTCGGGCGAGCAGTTGGTCGCCCTGATCCCGCGCGGTGCAGTCTTCCGCACCGCGTACTCCGGCCGGCTCTACGGCAGCCCGTCGTCCCACTACTACAAGTGGGACGGCGAGCGGCTCCTCTCCGCGACCTGGCAGGAACGGGTCGCGGCTGACATTTTTTAGCTTGCGCGGCCCGCGCCGGCGGCCCCAAACCCTCACCCGCAGGCCTAACGGTCTGCGGGAGAAAGGAGGTAGCCCTATGCTGTAGAGCAGGGGCCAGCCCAGCGGATATCCCGCTGGTTGTCCCGACGGGCGCGTCGAGGACGTAAAAAAGCGCGGGCTCCAGCTCTCCCGGAACGAGCTGGTTGCGTCGGTCAGCGAGCCGACGCGTAAAAAACATGCGACGGGTTTGCGGCTTTCCAGCCAGGGGGATTCGGCCAACGCGGTTTCGACCGCTCGGCCCCTCCGGCAGAACAAAAAGCCGCTCGCTCGCGCCAGCGCGCATTCCGCTGGCGCGGGGACCCCAAAGGCGGTCGCAAGACTGCTTGCGGGTGTCCCGAACAAGGGCAACCTTGTTCGGGAAAGGATGTTCCGCCGAAAGTCCTCGGCGGCGCGGGGCGACGGCATGTCCGTCGTCCGCCGCGGAGCTCCTTTATTGGGGCTCAAGGCACGCCCCGCCCTTTTGGCGCGAGCCAAAAGGGCGGGGCAGGCACTCGAAGGGGAGGTGGTGCACTCACGCCTCTCCCCTTCTTCCGAATCAATCACGTTCCAAATCGGCGGTTAGTTCGGAAGAGGGGTTCAAAAAACCGCCCCGGCTCAAAGTCGGGGATTTTTTGACGACCCTTTTCTATATCACATCAATGCGTGATCACGTACTGGTAGATCCAGTTATGATGACCGCAAGTGAGGAAAATGATTGCGCCGTCATCGCGGAAGCGGAAGAGAATACGATAATCCCAGTCAATCCTAAAACCCCAGTACTCTTTTTCTTTCGGCTTGAGTTTTTCGGTATTGAGAGAAGGGTGAAACGGGTTTAAACGAAAAAGCCGCTCCCGTCGTTCAGCCTTTTTCTGAACAGCAAGCGGCAGTTCCTGGTATCGGCGCCGGAATTCATCCGAGTAAAAGACAACAGTCATGATCGGCGCAAGTCCTTCAAGCTCCGAAGACGGTGGATGCGCCCCCGAGCCGCATCTTTCTCGGCTCTGTCTAAACTTGCCAAAAACTCCGGTTTGAAGAGACCCAGTCCAGCGGCCAAACGCTCAAGGCGGTCAGCGTCTATTTCCACGATAAATTTCCGGCCGTTGGTTTGGGGCCGGATGGCAACGGGCATTGTTGAACGAGAAGCAACCATATATTCGCAGTTTAACAGGCGAGACAGTTATGTCAACCGAAGGGGAGGTAGTGCGCTCACACTTCTCTCCTTCCTCCGAATCAATCACTCTCCAAAATTCGTGGTTGGCTCGGAATCCGATAAGTCAGTCCTACGCCAACGCCGCCGGGCAAATATCTTTCAGTGGGCAGACTGAACATTTTCTCCCGCGCGCGGTGCAGATGGCCCGGCCGTGGTCAATCAGAGTATAGGTGAGTTTGAACCAGTCCTTTTTTGAAAACAGCGCCATCAGATCCTTTTCAATTTTCACCGGATTATCATGCGTTGAGAAACCAAGCCGCTGTGAAAGCCGCCGGACGTGGGTATCCACGGCAATCCCCTCCACCACGCCGTAAGCGTTGCCTAAAACAACATTCGCCGTTTTACGGGCAACCCCGCGCAACAAAAGCATCTCTTTCATCGACCGCGGAAGTTTGCCGCCGAACTTGTCGCGGATGATCCGCGCCGAGGTTACCACCGCGAGGGCTTTGGCGCGGTAAAAGCCGATGGCGCGGATTTCCTCGGCGAACTTCCGCGGGTCGGCGTCGGCAAAATCATCAACTGTCCGATATTTTTTGAAAAGCCCAGCGGTGATCTCGTTCACCTTTTTGTCCGTCGCCTGCGCCGACATTATCACCGCGCATAAAAGCTGGATGTTATTGCCGTACTTCAGGGCGATTTTGGCGTTGGGGTATTTTTTGCGGAGCCGTTTAAAAACCGCAACGGCGCGTTTTCCTTTTTTTTCGGGCCTTTCGTTGTAGAGCCAGGATTTAGTGATGTCTTTTGCAAAGAGCATATTTACTAGAACCTATCTCAAAAACGTCTTTGCGAGGATTGTCATTGCGAGGAGTCCCGCCCTTTTGGCGCGCGCCAAAAGGGCGGGGCGACCGAAGCAATCCCAAAAAAGACTGAAAAAACAAGAGATTGCCACAGCCCTCCCAGCCTCGCCTCGGCTCGTCGAGGCTGGGTCGGGCCTCGCAATGACGGAAACGGAAACGGATCCTTGACAGCTTCTATAGATTATACCAGTTTTCCCCAACCGCCGGGAAAAAGCGCTCAAGTGTGCTATACTTACTCCATGCCAAATTCCAAGCCAAAAGTGTTTTTAGTTGAAGATGACCCCTTTATGGTAACCCTTCTTTCTGGGGAGCTTATTAAAAGCGGCTTTGAGGTGGCCACCGCGGCGGACGGCGAGGAAGCGGTTGCCAGATTTAAGGGCGTTAATCCGGACGTGATGATTTTTGACATCCTTTTGCCGAAAAAAAACGGCATTGAGGCCTTGCGCGAGATCCGGGCCATACCCGGCGGCGAAAATGTTCCGACGATCGTACTTTCCAATCTGGAAGAGTCAAGCTACGTCAGCGAGGCTCAAAAACTTAAGGTAAAATCCTATCTGATAAAAGCCAACGTCCAACTGCCGGAGATTGTGGCTAAAGTAAAGGAAGCGCTGCGGGGATGAATGATTGATTTCCGGGAGAGAGTATTTAAATGGCGGCAGTGGTTTGTTAAATGGAAACAGGGCTGGCTTGAAAAGCCAGCCCTGTTTTACGCGCTATCGCACTTCATGCCTTTCGCCGAGCACGAGCTCGCAGTTGCGAGTTGCCTCCCCGCGAAGAATCTTGAGGTGCAGTTTCTGACCGATGGAGCATTTCTCCAGAATATCTTCAAGCGCGTTGCTTTCATTTATCAGAGCACCATTGATCTCAAGAATTATGTCGCGCTCCTTGAGGCCCGCCTTTTCGGCGGCACTGCCCTTAACCACCGCCTGTCCCCCGCCGCCTTCGGCCATGACCATCGCCCCGTAATCTGTCGGCGCGTGCATTTTATTCATGATGTCCTTATTGAGCAAAAGATAGCGAACGCCCAAAAACGGCTTTTTGAGCCGCCCGAATTTTTTTACGTCTTCCAAATCCTTCTTGGCTCGGTTTACGGGAATGGCAAAGCCGATGTTCTGCGCGCCGAAGACGATAGCCGAGTTGATGCCGATGACCTCGGCCGAAAGATTGACCAGCGGCCCGCCGGAGTTGCCGGGGTTAATAGCCGCGTCGGTTTGGATGAGGCCGCGCAGTCTTTCGGCGTGCCCTTCCATGTCGGTTACGGCGGTGATCAGCCGCGAAAGCCCGGAGACGATGCCGGTTGACACCGAGTTTTTGAACTCGCCGAGGGCGTTGCCGATGGCCACGACGCTTTGCCCGAGCATTATTTTATTGGAGTCGCCGAGCGAAACGGTCGGGAGCCCCGAGGCGTCAATTTTCAGAACGGCAACATCGTTTATAGGGTCGCGGGCAAGTACCCGGGCCGTATATTTTTCCTCATCGGGAGTTACAACCGTGTATTCGGCGTCGGGGTCAAGAACGACGTGCTTATTGGTGAGAACAAAGCCCGCGGGGTCAACGATGAACCCCGATCCCCCGCCGGTGCGTATTTTCCCGGAGTCGGTTTTCGGCAGACGCTCCACTATTTCCTCTTCAGTCTCGTCGGTAAGCGGCAGTTCGCCGAAAAACGGGAAACCCTGGGCTTCCAGCGCGGCGAGGTCCTTGCCGACCATAACCGAAACCACTGCCGGCAGGCTTTTTTGGACGACGGAGATGATTTGCTGTTCGTGGGTCATGGCGCTAGTTTGTAAGTTTCTTAGTTTTTAAGTTGATAAGTTTGTGAGTATTGAACTCATGGTTACAATACATCAAAAACCGAGATGACGGAAGAGTGTGTTTGTGCTAGCATACTTGACACAAAGCCCCCATAGTTCAATGGATAGAATAGTCCCGTCCTAAGGGATCGATCTCCGTTCGACTCGGAGTGGGGGCGCAATCAAAAAATCTTTCCTTTTTACTCCTGAACCGAGCCCCGCTCCGGTTCTCTTCGGCTTCGCCACACCATCTCAAAAATCTGGCGCAGGGCTTGAGCTACACTCAGGTTTTCCACCACTACACCCTGCAGTTCGCCAAAAGACAGGATTCGCACAAACGTATCGCCGACATCAATTGAGTTTTTGGCCGAATACGCTCCGTACGGGAAGATCGAATTGCCCAAAGATGGATTATGGCAGACCAATGAGATATGTGGTATAATGGCTGTAGCCATGAGGACCAAGAAAACGGCAAGAGGAAAAACATTTCTGGTGCAAACGCGGTACGGCGAACACCTCTTTGAATTCGTTGCTGATCCAGATGGGAAAG
>CAZKCN010000006.1:0-13038 GCA_964551555.1 uncultured Candidatus Saccharibacteria bacterium
GCAACTCCCGGGTTTTGACGAGGCCTTATCAAATGAGTTCCAAATAAAAGCCGCAGTGCCGGAAGTGCAAGAATTCAAACTCGAGGCCGACGATAGCGGATTCTACCCCCCAAACACGCTTACCGTCGCCAAAGGCGCAAAAGTCAAACTAACCTTCACTGTCCGTACAGCAAACGTCTATTACGGCGGGCTTGATTTCCGCTCGTCCAAATTCGCGACTGCGGCGGCGAAACCCGGCGAAACAACAGCGGTTGAATTCACTGCTAATGAATCTTTTATCATCACTTCCTACTGGCCGCTCTCCGGCGTCAAAAAAGCCGAGCTGAAAGTTGAAGTCTACTGAAGTCGTGAAGTCTATTGAAGTCGGACTTCAATAGTCTTCAATAGACTTCCTCTAAACTGACTTCCTGAACCAAAGGTAAGTTGGCTTCTTGTGCCCAACTAATTGTACCTTCGCGAAAATCTGCGGGGCTACCTATGCATTCTCTTAGGAATTCCCGGCTAGTCAGCGACGGAAAGTTTTTTCGGCCGAGGTAATCCGGTAAACTCGACCACTTGTGGGTCTCAAGAAAGTCGAGCGCTTTTCGTGTACTTCCAATTCCTTTCTCTTCCCAAGATGGCATTACCAGTTCCAACGGATTTAAATGTATATAATGCGGCAGATGCAGAAAATGCTCTTCTCGTTCCACCAGAACCGACTTAAACTTGCCCTGGAAAAGTGGTCCTACGCGGTTGTAGCGAAGATTAAAGTAATTTGTATATCCAGTGCCCACCTTACGCATAAATTCAGTGATGCCGCCCTCAACGCACTGCCTAACCATAAGATGATAGTGGTTTGGCATCAGGCAAAATGTTAGGATTTCAACCAGCATTTCTTTCCTTGGATATTGAAGTCGGACTTCAATAGGCTGGTGAGTAAAATGATAGCCAGCATTTAACGCCGGGGAAGAATCATTAAACTCGTATAAACCCACAATAAATCGGCAATAGTCGGCATTCTTAGTAAATGTATTGCGTTTCTCCACGCCCCGATTGTAAATATGATATATATGTCCGTTGACAAAAGCATGCCTGCGCATACCCCCACCCTACCCCTATTGAAGTCGGACTTCAATAGGGGTAGGGTTCTGGTCATCGTCGGCCCCACGGCTTCGGGCAAAACTGCGCTCGCCATCCGCCTCGCCAAAAAATTCAATGGCGAGGTTATTTCCGCCGACTCGCGTCAGATCTATCGCGGCATGGACATCGGCACAGCCAAGCCGCGATTGATCCGTCGGGGTGCGGCAATTTTTTCCGAAGGAATTCGTCACCATCTTCTGGACATACGCAACATCAACCAGTCATTCACCGCCAAAGATTTTAAGACCCTTGCCGAAAGAGCCATCCGCGGCATCATCAAGCGCGAAAAATTGCCGATCGTCGTCGGCGGCACGGGGCTTTACGTCAAAACGTTGGTTGAAAATTTAAATCTCGCCGATACACCCCCAAACAGGAAAACGCGGAGCCGCCTGGAAAAAGAGCTCGCGCTAAAAGGGCCAAAGAGTCTTTACGATCAACTTGTGAAACTTGATCCCGAGGCGGCTTACATCGTTGATCCCCAAAACCCCCGGCGCGTGATTCGCGCTTTAGAAATCGCGCTTGGCGGTAAATCGCGCGCCAGCCGGGCAGAAGCCAAAAGAAATCCATTTTTTGACTTCCTAGAAATCGGCCTTGAAAAGCCGCGCGCCGGGCTGAAGCGCATCATAGAAAAAAGAGCTCTCGCTATGGCCGAAAGAGGGCTGGCCAGAGAAGTAAAAACTCTCATCGCGAGATACGGCAAAGACAAAGAACCGCTCTCGGCTATCGGCTACCGCGAAATCATTCTTGTTCTTGAGGGTCAAGCAACAATGGAGGAAGCGCTTCGCAAAATTCAGGCCAATACCTGGCGCTACGCTAAAAAGCAAATCGCCTGGTTTAAAAAGGATCCCAAAGTGCATTGGGTAAAAACTCCGGCGGAAGCCGAAAAGATGGCCGCAAAGTTCCTCGGCCTGCGGCCAAAAGCGCTCGGAAAATCATCTTCGGAAAAAGCTCGCTAAACTGCGAAACCAGTCCGCGACGGCAATAAAATCCCCGTTCTGCATGTCCGGCGCCGAAGCCGCGAGGTTGTCCCTTTTCGGCAAAACGACCACAACTTCCTCCTCCGGGCGCTTCAGATTGAGCCGGTCCTTGGCCAGTTTTTCTATCACCTCGCTTGAGCCCGAAGCGCGGATTGTTTCCTCGGTGCGCGCGATTTCGGCCTTGAGCTCATTAACTTTTTCCTGCAAAACCTGTCGTTCTTTCCTGACTTCTTGATAACGTAAAGAAATGCGAAACGCGCTTAAGCCAAGCAAGACGCTGACAACACCGAGGAGTATAACCACCGGCGGCCAGCCCCATAAATCTCGGCCCTTAGGCATATTGAAAAACCTCCGCATGGTATGATAGAATATAACACGAATCTAACGGGGAACTGAAGGGTGCGTCCGGGTTGTAACGGGGTGAATTAGTGCTCATTCGTGTATCAGCGTTATCCTATGAAGTTGTCCAAAAAAACTTCCAAAATCATCTGGATCGTGATCAGCGTCATCGGCATTTTAAGCATGATTGCCTTTACCCTTCTTCCGGCACTTCCCTATCTCTGATCCTCCGAGCGCAAGAGTTTAAGAAAGATATCCGGCGGAATATCAACCCGGCCGGTTTTTTTGAGCCGTTTCTTGCCTCTTTGCTGTTTCTTCCAAAGTTTCATCTTTCTTGTCCGGTCGCCGCCGTAAAGATAGCCGGTAACATCTTTTTTAAGCGCGGGAAGATTTTCACGGGCAATTATCCGGCCGCGAGCTTCAGCCTGCAAAGAGACGGCAAAAAGCTGACGCGGCAATATGTCCTTAAGCTTACCCACTATCGCGCGTCCTTCGGCGTGGACCTTGCCGCGCGGCACAACTTGAGTGAGGGCCTCTTCGCGCTCGCCGGCCACAATAACATCAAGCCGAACTAAATCGCCCGGCCGGTAATCCAAAATCTCATAACTGTAGGAGCCGTAGCCCTCGGTAGCACTCTTCAAAACGTCAAAAAAATCCACAATGATATCCTTCAGCGGCATCTCGTAAGTTACGGCTAAGCGCCCGACGCCGAGGTAATCCTGTTTGACAAAAGCCCCGCGTGAAGACCCGAGGAGTTTCATAACTCCGCCGAGGAATCTTTGCGGCGTTACCGCTTCAAGCCGCACCCACGGTTCTTTGATTTCAGCCGTTTCGGATTCATCCGGGAAGCGCGAAGGCGAATAAATATTTTCCTCCGCGCCGTTTTTGCGTGAGATCAAGTAGGCTACCGAGGGTGAAGTGAAAAGCAAGTTGAGGCCGTGCTCGCGCGCGAGGCGCTCGCTCGCAATCTCCATGTGCAGCATGCCGAGAAACCCGGCTCTAAAGCCGCGGCCAAGAGCGTCCGATGATTCCGGTTCAAAGAAAAGCGAAGCGTCGTTCAGTTTCATTTTTTTCAGCGCTTCGTGGAGGCGCGGGTAATCATCGGCGTTTTCGGGGTAGATGCTGGCGAAAACCACCGGCTTCGGCTCGCGATATCCCGGCAGCGGCTCCGCCTCGACATCAGTTTTGAGTTTTGAGCTTCGAGCTTTGAGCTTAGTTATGGTGTCGCCGACCCGGACGGCTTCCGGTTCTTTCAAACCAGTTGCGATATAACCGATCTCGCCAGCCGAGAGTTTCTCACCCGCTTTCAGCTCCGGAGCAAAATAGCCAAGCTCCGTTATTTCAGCTTCAGTCTTGGTCGCCAGGGCAAAAATCTTTTCGCCGCGTCCGAACTCGCCTTCAAAAATGCGGACATGGGCCACCACGCCGCGGAAAGCGTCAAAATGCGAATCAAAAATCAAAGCCCGCGCCGCCCCCGAACTTTCCATACTTAAATATTTAAATTTCGCGCCGCCGGGCGGCGGCACCCGCCGAACAACGGTCCGCAGGACTTCCTCAACGCCTTCTCCGCTTTTCGCCGAAACGCGAAGAATGTCTTCCGCCGGCAAACCCAGGATGCCAGCAAGCTCTTCGGCGCACTCGTCGCTTCGCGCCCCCGGAAGGTCAATCTTATTGATCACCGGAATTATGGCCAGACCCTCTTGCCGGGCCAGGTGTAAGTTGGCCATGGTCTGGGCCTGCGCCCCTTGGGTCGCATCTACCAGCAGAATAGCTCCTTCCACCGCCGCGAGCGCCCGCGAAACTTCATAGGAAAAATCAACATGACCGGGAGTATCAATTAAATTCAGAATAAATTCTAAATTTGAATTTTCAATTTCATAATTTTTAATTTTCAATTTAGGATTATTTGAAAATTGAGAATTGAAAATTGAAAATTCCGTATGATTTGGCATACGCCAAATCATACGGACAGGCTGCATCTTTATGGTAATCCCCCTTTCCCGCTCCAAATCCATCTGATCCAAAAACTGCTCGCGCATCTTGCGTTTCTCAATCGTGCCGGTCAACTCCAAGAACCGATCGGCAAGCGTGGATTTGCCGTGATCTATGTGGGCGATGATTACAAAATTTCGGATGTTGTGTTGAACCAAATTCATACATACAGGCCCATAATGACCATCAAGCGCGCAAAATCTACTCCGGCTTTCGTAAAACCAATAAAGCCATACAACAGCATCATCTTAAACCATCTAAACAATAAGCAGGCGATCGTTAAGTTACTGTTAAGATAACCTGTTTTCTCCACGCTGTCATCTCACCGTCGGTTGTGCAGAGTGCCTTCCTTTTGGACGCTGAAAATATGCACGAAGGGCTGTAGTCCGAGAACGTCAACTAATTCCATGAAGTCACCCGGCAGAGGCCGATCGCCCATCCAAACACTCTTTTGTAATTGCGAAAACCCCGCAGCGGCAAGTTCGCCGCGAATTGCTTCTCTTTTCGCTTTTTGTTTCTCGGGAATATCAAATACCACTAGCCGGCGGATACCGTCTTTTTTCGGTATGCTGGTTGCGCTGGCAAGCACCTGCTCCACGCGCGCCCGTCCGCGCGGGGTCAGTCGCCACAAACTGCGGCGCCGCGAACCAGAGCGCTCAACCAGCTTCTCGGCGCGCAACCTCGAAAGAAGCGCAGAGAAACTTTCCCGGTTAAACTGGTAACCACCATCAAGACCCAGCACCCGGCGCCACAATCGGGCCTGCGGGTATTTCGCGGGGAAAAAAACGTCCAAACCCACCTCGCCCAACTCGGCAAGCTTATCCAGTATAAGCGAAGATATTGAGACAACACGGGCTCTGCGTCGTGCGGCGAGTTCCCGGCGGAATAGCTTTCCGTAATTCATAAAAATCATCTAGCTGAAAATAATCACCAACTCGCAAACCAAACCGCAAATCGATTAGTAAAAACATCTTACCGACACATAATAATCATTCTAACACAAAGAACGCGATCGCACTAGTAATGTTAAGATGGTGTGAAAACTTTTTTATAACCTTGGCCGGCCTTCTGCCACCTGCAATACTCTTCAAAAACTTTCCAAGCGTTTTCTAGGCAAGACCCAGTAATCACGTAATTTCAGCCGCGATCGCCCCCCCCGCTCCTCCCGCCCGGGCCGCGGTTCATTCAACTACTTTGTTCCCTCGCCGTCCAGCTTCTCCGTCGCGTAGACCTGCGGCGTTTTTCTCAAGCTCAACAGGCGCCGGCGAAGACTGCCGAAAAGACCCAAAATCTCGGCATTGCCCTGCCAGGCAAGTATCGCGCCGTAGACCGTGAAGCCAACTGCCCCGGCCGCAAGTCCTTGAACAAAAATTCCAAGAAAAGTATTGGTGGCGACAATAGCCGGAAAAGGCAGAAGCGCAAGATAAGCCGCAAACCCGCTTAAAACTGCGGCACCGAGAAAAATGAAAAAAGAGCGGCATCCAACTCCCACCTCAACGCCAAGACTTTTTTTCGCCACCCGGCCAAGAGCGCGAAGAAGCAAAACAACATTAAGAAATGAACCGAGCGAGAAACCGAAAGCCACGGCAAGAATCTTCGGCGGAGCAATATCGCCAACCCGCAAAACATTGGCCGCCCAAGACAGCGCCCCCGGGCGAGCGCTAAAGAGCGCCGCGAAACCAACCGCAAAAATGACCACCGCTAGCGACCCGACTATATCCCACACCAGCGGCTCGCGCGTCCGCCCTAAAGCGTAAAAGGCGCGCATAACCAAAGGCAGCAGGCTTTCGGAAACAACGGCTAAAGAAAGAACGGCTAGGATCGCGGCCACCAAGCGCGTATCTTCCCAGCTGAAAACCCCGCCGCCGAGAACAACCCTGACCACATGGGCGCGAAGAACAATAAGCAGGGTTGCCGATGGCAAGGCCCAGAAAAGAACGTTCCTCACGCCGGAAGAAAAATATTCGGAAAAGCTCGCGCCAAACCCGTTGAGCGACGCTCCGGAAAGCCGCGGGAAAACAGCAAGAGCGTAACTCACCCCGAAAAGACCCACCGGCACATACATCAGGTTGGAAGCGAGCTTGAACGCGCTAAGCGAGCCGGCGGCAAAAAAGGAAGCTATGGCCGCAAGAACAGCAACGGTCATTTGGCTCATGGATAGCGCGAGCACCCGCGGCAGTGAGATGGTCATTACCCGTAAGAGACCCGGATGGCCAAGATTGAAGCGCGGCCGGAGTTGAAGACCCAGATTCCGGAACGCCGGCAGCTGAACCAAAACCTGCATGACCCCGCCGGCGAGAACGCCCCAGGCCAGGCCCGCCGGCCCGAAGAACGGCACAAGAAACAGAATCCCGGCTATTATGGAAAGATTATAAAAAATCGGCGGCAGGGCGAAAATGAAGAAACGGCGGCGGGCCTGAAGCACTGAAGAAATAATCCCCCCGATGCCGAATAAAACGGCATTAAGCATAATCAGCCGCGAGAAATCTACCGCCGTGGCTAACTTCGCGCCGCTGAAACCGGGTGCGGCTAAAGCCACAAGCCATGGCGCAAGAGCCACGCCCGCCAAAGCAACCGCGAGCGAAAGCGAGGAAAAGACGGTAAGCAAGTTGGAAACAAATTTATCGGTCTCGTCCCGCCCTCTCGCCTCGTATTCCATGAAAATCGGCATGACCGCAGCCGACGCCGCCCCGACAAGAAACAAAGTCAATAGAATATCCGGAATCTGAAAAGCGGCGTAGTAAGCGTCCAAAATGTCTCCCGGCCCGAAACGCGACGCCAGCAGCCGATCGCGAAAAAGCCCCAAGAGCCGGCTCAAAAACGCCGCGCCTCCGAGAATAAGAGCCGCGGCGTGGACAGAGGAAACTTCCTTGCTCGCCAATGGGATTTTCATCAACAACAACCTAACACACTAATGCAAACACAAACATATAAAAATCATCTTAACACAAAGAATGCGATCGCACTAGTGGTGTTGAGATAATTTTCAGCAACCCTCGACACCTTATTTCTTCCGGGTGTCTATCTCACCCTGGTCTTTGACCTCTTTCACCGGCGGCTCCTTCCTGGTCTCCGGCGCCGGAGCGGGAGGAACAATGCCGTCAAGAGCGTTCTTCCCCGCCGCGAGGTTGGCGATTATTTTCTTGACCTCCTCGTTATCCGGATTCAGAGCGGCGATTTTCTGGAATTGGCTCAACGCGGCATCCTTATCGCCTTTCCGGTCCCAGATCAAGCCGAGGAAGTAACGGGCGTTGGAATAATTGTCGTTTAAGAGCACGGCTCTATCAAATTCAGTTTTGGCCTGATCCAGGCGATCAGCGCGATAATACAAAACGCCGAGCTGGAAAGCAACCCCGATGTCGCCCGGCACCAGACGCGCCGTCGCCGCGCCATTCCTAATGGCCTCCTCCAGATTATTTTCGCGGATGGAAACTTGAGCGAGAAGGAAATGGGCATCGGCGAAATCGGGCTTGAGCGAAATGGCCGAGCCGAGGGCATCTTTGGCCTTGGCTAAAGTTTCTTTCCGCAACTGCTCCAAGCGGCTGCGCTCATCTCCGGACGAGGTCTGGTTTATCTGCAGAGTCAAAATGTCGGCGGTGGTAAGATAAACTCTGCCCTGGGCCAGAGGCAGAATGGGATTAAGAGGATCAACCGCCTTTCCTCCTTCATAGCTGTCAATGGCCAGCTTATCGGCTCCGGGGAAATAAGGGATAACGGCTTCATACACCTGGCCAAGAGTGAACCAGTTCTGCGGGTCGCTTCCGCCAATATCTTTGGCGCGCTTAGCCGAATCCACCGCTTCGGTAAGTTCGGCTCGGAACTGTCCGGATAAATCTTCCGCCGATCCGGATGCCGCCTTGGCAACTATGCGGCCCAAAACCACAAGGCCAACCTGCGACTTGGCCTGATGATAACCGCTCGCGACCGGATTCAAGCCTATGGCCCGATCAAGAAAAATTTTCGCCGTATCGGTATTGCCGTAAAGGTTCATCGCATTTATCGCCCGCCGGAAATAAATTTCGGCAAACTGCTGGGTAACGAGAGAGTATAAAGCGACGAGGGAGAAAGCCGCCGCAAAAACCACGACGAGCGAAGTGGCGAAGTTTACCCCGTTAGAACGCGGCCGACTCGGGTCGGCGGCAGTCATGGGAGTTGCCGACGGGAGTATCGCATTCCCATCGGCCGGGCGCGAAGCGCCCGTTCTAACCGGGCTTGCCTCCGGCGCATCAGTCCTGATAGACCGCGCAGTTATTCTCCACCACGAAGGCTTTGTGTCCGCACTCTCGCCGGACCCGGAAGTAAACACCTCGTCGGCTCCCTCGTTAAATACAGCGGTTAGCATCCCAAGGAAGATAAACAATAGAAACGAAGCGGTGAAATTTGAAGCGTAAAGAAACCACATCACGGCGACTAGGGACGCCCCGCCCCAAGCCGCCCAAGCAATAGGATCGCCGCCTCCGCCCATCTTCCACAACGCTCTGCCCATCACCGCCAAAACGGACCAGGCGAGAGCGATGAAAACCAAAGCGCCGAGAACGCCGACGGTGGCCGGCAAAGTTGAAATCAGCGAAAAACCGTGAGTGAAGCGGCTGGTCCAAAACGGAGTATCGTTGAGCGCGCGATCGTGAAAGAGATTATAGGCCGCGACAAAATTTCCCGGCCCTACGCCAAAGATCGGTTTGCTTTCCAATATTTGCCGCCCGATGCCGATGGTCGCTTTCAACGAAGGCGAAACTTCAAGGGGCGGCCGGAAAATTTCGGACCCCAATGGCAGGGGCTTATATACGAAAAAGAGGCTCAACACCAGAATAAGAAAACCTGCACCCACGGCAATGTTTCCAAACCCGCGCTCCGCCGCACCTCCCTCGCCGGTCCAAGTCTTGGCGAAATTAAAAGCCAAAATAAGAAGCATTGCGGCACTTACGCCAACCCAAAGCATCCTAAAACCGATGAAAACAAGGCTTAGAAAAAGCAGTGCCGCCGCGACTGCGGCCAGGATCGCCGGAAAAGAAGCAAGCATTCGGCGGCCGGCGCTGGTCTTTTGCGTAAGCGCCAATGTCGCGGCGAAAACAAATCCAATGCCGAGAACGTAAGCCAGGGAATTGGTTGTGCCCACCGGGTTAACGCTAAGCCAAGCAGGTAGATCCCACTTGTAATAAGCGGCGGCCACCGCGTAAAGCGCGAATACCGCGAGAACCGCAAACGATATCAACAGCAGGGCGGCGGCGCGCGCCACATGTTTTCTCTCAAATACGGCGGCGGCGACAAAAGACAAAATAACGAAGGCAATGAGCGTCGCCGTCTTTTCGCCGGTGATGTCCGCCCCCCAGAAACTGGACCACGGGGCCGACGAAAAAACCGTCGCCGCAATCAGCACCACAGCCAAAAGAAGAAAAATCAGGTTTACCGGCGAACGCTTGTAATCTATGCGCCGGACAAAAAGCACATTCAAAAGCCAAGCAACAGCGGCGACAAGCGCTGCAATCTCGGTCAAGGTTACTTTTACGAAACGGGGGTCCGGGGTGATATTTAGATAGATAATCGGGATAATGAATATCGCAGCTAAAATTACCGCTCGCGCAATCAGCATCAGCCACCGGGAATCTTCGCGAACTGCCGCCGTTTCGCTCCAAACCTCGCCGACACTTGGCGAAACGCTGGCCGCATCCCCGCCGGATAAAACAAGCCTCCTGAAGAAATTAGCCATATCGCAGATAAATTACCCTAATAAGTTACCCTACATAATGTAGCGACCCATAATCTAAAGTCAAACGTCTAAGTGTTTGAAGTAAGTGTCTGAAGTCGGACTTCAAACACTCTTCAATATGCTATACTGCTAATACGCACATGCAAAGGCCTCAATTTGTAACCAACGAAATATACCATATATATAATCGCGGCGTAGAAAAACGCACCATATTTTTAAGCGAAAAAGACCACCAGCGGTTTGTTCGGAGTATGGAAAGATTTAACGATATTGTCCCAGCCACCAACCTTCACCGCCCTTGTTTGAAGTCCGACTTCAAACGGGAGAAGCCGTTGGTAGAAATTCTCTGTTTCTGTCTCATGCCTAATCATTATCATTTTTTATTACGACAATTGATTGATCGCGGCATCACTGAATTTATGAGAAAAATTGGCACCGGATACACCAACTATTTCAACCTCAAAAATAATCGGGTAGGACCACTCCTCCAAGGAAAGTTCAAAGCAGTCCATCTGAAAACAGAAGCGCATCTTCTCTATCTCCCCCACTATATCCATTTAAACCCCCTTGACCTTCGCATGCCTGAATGGAGAGAGAAGAAAATACGGAACGTAGAAGGTGCCCTCAAATTTTTGGAATCATACCGCTGGTCAAGTTATCCAGACTATATTGGTAAAAAGAAATTTCCCTCGGTAATCACTCCTGATTTCATTTTCGCAAACTATGGCAGCGGTGCATCGAAAACAAGATACAGGCAGGATATTAAAGAGTGGCTGAAGAGTTTTGAATTTGAATTGATTCACGATGCTGTTATTGATTAGAGAGCGTTTGCGAGTGTTTGAAGTCGGACTTCAAACACTCGCACTCGCCTTCAAACACTCGCAAACACGCGCATGCGCAGTTTCATTTCCCTATCAGGTAAAGATATTTAACTTCTTGGGCGGATAAAACTCGGTTGTAGATGCGCACTTCGTCAATGAGGCCGGGAAAATAAAGACTGTTAAATGCGCCCGGTCGTCCAATGGCCGTATCGGCCGTTGAGTTTGTTAAATCCCCCGTATCTCCTGTACCCGTTCCTTCCTGTACTCCATTTACATATACACGCACCGTTGTACCGTCACGAACACCAACAACGTGATACCATATATTTTTAGATAGATTTGTCGTTCCATCCGCAATTCGGTTGTTGACTTGCGCATCTGAACTATACCAAAATCTACCTACCCCACTTGATTCCATTGCGAGTGCCCAAAAATCATTAGTAGCGTCAGAATTTAAGTAACCAACAATATATTGTCGACTTGCGGGAGCGGTCGGCGTTTTGATCCATGCTGAGACAGTCCAATTGTTCGTTCCTGGATCAAATGTCGCTGGAGTACCCGCATCCACATAATCATTACTCCCATCAAAACTCAACGCTTGGCCGAGTTTGCCCGCCGCGGGTACTGGCCCGTTGGTCAGGTTGCCGTCATTGTTCAGCCCCGAAGTATCCAGCGCCTTGCCCCGGTTCAAAAACTTGCCGTCAAAAGACCACATGCCCACAAGGCCATTCTTTAATAAGTCGGTCTGGGAGGCGTTGATTAGCGTCCGGCCTGATTTGTAGAGGGTTTTGACTTCGTCAGAAGAGAGCGCGCGGTTGTAGATCCGGACTTCGTCAATGAGGCCGTCAAAGGGTCTTTGGTCCGCGCCGTTCCACCTCTCTAAACCCAAACGATGAAAAGCCGGAGAAGAGATGTCGCTGAAAAACGCTTGGGTTGCGGCTGACCCCGAACCGTATAATAGCGTTTGTTTCACCCCATTTATGTAAAACGAGTTACCGCCGGAATCAGTAATATAGGCAAAGTGATACCACACATTAAGGGAGATAGAATTCGCCGGAGTATTATAATCAATCATGTTTCCTACGTTGTTCCTTATTAGTACCCTGATCGTTCCTCCCGAAGCTTCGATAGTCATTGCATTATTCGCCGAAGCACTCACTCCATCAGAAAAATTGTAGATGCCGGCATTGCCATCCCCATAGCTTCTTGCTCTAAACCATCCCGTTATCGTGCCACTACTGAGACTGCTAAAATTACCGATATTGGGGATATTCACATAATCATTCAACCCATCAAAACTCAACGCGCTTCCCAATCGTCCCTGCCCCCAGCCGCTTGGAGAAACGGGTTGGGCTGGGAAATTAACCAGCTTGCCGTGGTTGCCTTTGCCGCTGGCATCCCCGGCCTCGGTTGAAGTCCCTTCGTTGAAAGACCAGTAGCCGACGAGGCCGGTATTGGTCGGAGCGAGTATTTTAGCCGCGCCGGATTGGTAGAGGGTTTTCACCTCCTGCGCCGTCAGCGCGCGATTGTAGATGCGGACTTCGTCAATGAGGCCATCAACAGTACGGTTTGGACTACAGGCATTACAATACTGCCCTATACGTAGATTGCTTGATGAGAATAAAGAGCCAACAGTACCAATGCCAATCGAGACACCATTAACATATATCGTTCCTGTTGTCCCGCTTTTCGTAGCAATAGCGTGAACCCACTCTCCAGGCCGTTGAACATAGGTTGCCGAAAATTGACTACCGCCAGATTGGAAAAAAAATGTATTGTCACTGGAGCGTATAAATAAGTAGTTATCTACAGAGGTTTGAGAACCAATCAGTACATAGGTGCCTAGCGAATTAAGCTTGAACCACAAAGAAATTGTCGTATTAGAAAGAGTGTCCCAATTTAAAGGTACGTCAACCCTATCATCACTCCCGTCAAACCTCAACGCTTTGCCGAGACGTCCGAAATTAGTCCAGCCCGAAGTCGCCGTCGGGGGTGAGGCCATATTGGTCGTCTGGCCGTGATTGCCCTTGCCCGACCTGTCGCCGACATGAGTTCCGTTGCCTTCTTCCATTGACCAATAACC
>CAZKCN010000007.1:0-11350 GCA_964551555.1 uncultured Candidatus Saccharibacteria bacterium
GTTTTTGACCCAAAGTTATGTGCGCCCGCTGACAGCAAAGCAATTTGCTTTCAGCCCACTCGGCCAACCCACCAGTTTCACTGAAATTACCACCTTTTTTACCCTTTAGCAACCGCGACAGCCCACACCGTGCGCGCTCCGGCCTCGCGCAAAACTCGCGCGCATTCAAACAAAGTGGCTCCGGAGGCGGAGACGTCGTCAACAAGGATGATTGCTCTCCCGGCAGAGGAGGCGGTGTTGGTGAGGGTGAAAGCGCGGGCGACATTTTCGCGCCGCGCGCGGTAATCTTTCATCTCAATCTGCTGTTCCGTGGCTCGCGCGCGCTTTAGCAACGGGATCACTTCCAAATTCAGCCGCTTCCCGAGCTCCTCGGCAAGAAGCCCGGCCTGATTAAATCCCCGCTCCCTTTGGCGCGAGCGGTGGAGCGGCACCGGAACAAGAACCGCCGCTGACGGAACCTTAATATCATAAAACTTTATCAACTTTAGGATCTCTTCGGCAAATGGCGTCTTAAGCTCGCGAACGCCTTCATATTTATAGGCGTGTATAAGCTCGCGCACTAGACCTTCGCGGTAAGAGAATGGCGCAAGGAATCGTCTTAAGCTACTTCGCTCGGCGCATAAATCCGAAAGAACCCCGTCAAAGTTTCTTTTCCCGCAAACCGGGCAAGACGGAGCCGAAAAAACCAGACTCTCGCGGCAGAAACCGCAAAGAATCTCGCCCTCCGCGCCGCAATTCAGGCATATTTTGGGGAAAACCAAGTCTAAGAGCCAGCTTTTGAGAGTGTAAAACTTCGCCCCGTTACGACCGGACGCTCCACCCTTTCCGGGCGTAGAGGGAGAAACCTTGGAAGTTCGTTGAAAGCTCCAGCTTTTAGGCCGGGTTGTAACGGGGTTCACCATTCCAATATACCAGCATGCGCTTTCGGGGCGAAGCCCACTGGTATTTTTTATCTATGCCGTATGGCATGGAGTATAATGGGCATTTTGTGTTAAAATTCAGGCATGTCCGGCGCTTTGCAACTTAAGAAATAGCGCGGGTTCATTTTGGCTTTTGGCTTTAACCTCGTTTCTTAGAAAGATCAGTCTTCCGAAGTTTGATTTTAGACTTGCCGGTCCGGCGAGTTTCGTTGGTGTTGATATTGGCAGCGGTTCGGTTAAAGTTGTACAATTAAGAAAGGAACGGGAGCAGGCTGTCCTCGAAACCTACGGAGAGCTCAAGTCGGAACGCTACTTTCAAAAAGAGACGGCGGCGACATTGAGCGGTTTCCTTGCCCATCGCGACGAGAACATGGTCAGCTTGCTCACCGATGTTCTTAAGGAGTCCAATGTTACATCCCGCCGCGCCGTCTTTTCCATACCGTCGGCGGCAAGCTTCATCACCGTAATCAACTTTCCGCTGCTCGGCATGGATGAAATAGAAGCGGCCATCCCTTTTGAAGCCAAACGCTATATCCCGGTGCCGACCAACGAAGTGAATCTGGACTGGCAGGTGATAGAAGAGGATCAAGCCGAGAAGCGCGTTCTCGTCCTGCTCGCCGCCGTGCCCGTTGACATTGTTTCCAAGTACCAGCGCATCGCCGATGCCATGCATCTTGATCTGGAAGGCATTGAAATTGAAAGCTTTAGCCTGGTGCGTTCGCTGCTTGCGAGCGACCACGGCGTGACGGCGATGATCAACTGGGGAGCGGTGGTTACAACCGTAACGGTGGCCGATCAGCGAGTCATTCGCCTCAATCACAATCTTGGCCGCGGTTCATGGGAAATAACCACGTCGCTCGCCAGGAGCCTCGGCATATCCGAAGATCGCGCCGAAACTTTGAAGAAAGAAACAGGTCTTTCGGAGAAGCCCGAGGATCGTGAGATGGTTGAAGTGATGATTCCTATGGTTGACAGCCTGCTCATGGATGTGGAGCGGATCATCGTTTCCTACAATCGCACCGCCAAGCGCAAAGTGGAAAAGATTGTTCTTACCGGAGGGGGCGCAAGTTTGGGCGGCTTCGTCAATCATGTCTCCCGCCACTTCGGCCTGGAAACGTCAATCGGCAATCCATTTCAGAGAACCGTATTCCCGGAGTTCCTTCAAACCGTGCTGCGAGACATCTCCCCGAACTTCGGCGTGGCCGTTGGTTTGGCCCTGCGCCAGTTCGCCTCCTAATAGAAAGTCCATCGCCAAGCTCTAGATTTTACAGGAACTTCAAAAAAGTTAAGCCATGCCCGAACCCGTCAAATCTTTGATTTCAAGAGAACGGCCGTCGGCCCCTTCGCGGTTCGCTTATCAGTCTACCGTTCTCTTTTTTAACTTGGCTCTCGTGCTGTTTGTCGTTTCGCTCGTGGTTCTCGGCGGACTGCTTTTCTATAAAGGCTCGCTCAATTCTTCGCGGCAGAGTTGGATGGACGAAGTCAAAAAAGAGGAGGATAAGTTCAACGAGATGGGCGGAATAGGCAATCTTGTGGATCTTTCCAACGCTCTTAACGCTACCCGCGAATTGGTAAGCAGTCATGTCTTTTCGTCAAACGTTTTCTTTTTTCTCCAGGAGACCACCCATCCGCGGGTGCGTTTCGTTAACTTTTCTTTCTCGCGGGAAGGGAAGAAGGTTGATCTTTCGGGCGAGGGGGTTTCTTACCGCACGGTGTCCGAGCAGATAAGCATATTTGAGTCCAGCTCCCAAGTTGAGAGAGTTGACTTCGGCGGACTGTCCCTCGGCGATAAGGGTCTCGTCAATTTTAAGGTGGCTATCTTTTTCAAGCCGAGCCTTCTTGAATTGCGTTTAGCGAAAACCGAGGCCGAAGATAGCTTGTAGCTTGTAACCAATATGCCCCGCTTCTTAATCACAGTACTTCTTCTTGGCGCTGCCGCGGCCGCTTTTTTCGTCGGTATAATGCCGCAGTGGGCGGCGATAAAGGGCGTGCGCGGGGAGATTGATCGCTTGCAAAATGTTCATAAGGAACTAAAGGAACTTGGCAGTAAAGCGGAAAACCTCCGCGCCAAGTATAACTCCATCGACGAGGCCGATTTGCAGAAGTTGAGAGCCGTTGCTCCCGCAAAACCGGGGACCTCGGCTCTTTTGGCCAGTTTTGAAGATTTGGCAGAGAGCAACCAGTTGGCTTTGCAGTCTGTTGACTTCCTCGCTGTGCGCGCGGCTGGCGGCGGGAAGACCGCAAGCGGCAGCGGTCTATACCAGGACATACCCCTGAACATTAATCTCACCGGGTCATACGAATCGTTTGTCCGCTTTCTTGAGGCTTTTGAGCATAACGTGCGGCTGGTAGATGTAAACGAGATAACTTTCGGCAGCAACACTGGTCGGGGCGTGGCCGATCCTCGCCAAATATCAATATCTTTGCGCGGCAAGGTTTATTACCGGCCGTAGCGGCTTGACTATGCGCGATACCATAATAACTTTAGTGCTTCTTCTGCTTATCGCCGGCGGCGGCTGGGCCTGGTTGAAGTACGGCGCTAAAAAAGAAGCGATTGTAATCACCCCCGAAGAGCTGAAAATGGAAAGTGAGCGGTTGAGGCAATACCGCCAGCTGAACAACCTTGAGCCCGATTTGAGCATAGTGGAGAACTCGGTTTTCAAATCCCTGAAGTCCGTCAGCGCCGGCGCCCAAGCCACCTCGACGGTTCGGGGCGGCAGACCCAATCCTTTTGCGCCGCTTTGAAGTGTTTGACCCGCGCTTTAGAGCCGCAAGGCGAAGAAAGCGTGGCGGCCAAACACTTCACCCCCACTTTTTGAGTTCTGCTCTTGTGTATTACGTGTACTTAATCAAACCGAAGATTGGTGAGATTTATATCGGCTACTCGGCTGATCTTCGCCGCAGGCTGAAGGAGCATGGCGTTGGGCAAGGTGATCTCCTATACTATGAAGCCTATCGTGCGAAGGGGATGCGTTATCAAGAGAGCGTCAGCTTAAAAAATACAAAAGCGCGTGGGGCCAGCTAAAGAAAAGAACTGCAAAGAGCAGAATCTAAAAAGTGGGGGTGCTCAAATTTAGAGCTAAATTTTATCGCTGCGCTCAAAAATTTAGATAAATTTGGCATGCCTAAAACCGTTACCGACATCCTGGTTCTCAAGGGCTTGCTGACCGGTGAACAAGCTCAAACCGCTCGCCGCCGGGCTCGCGCCGAAAAGAAAAGCATTGATGACGTGCTTTACGAGGCGGGTCTGACCGAGCGCGATTTAATCATGGCCAAAAGCGACGTCCTCGGCATACCGGTCAGGTTTTTGGAGGGCCGCCGGGTGCCTTTTGAAATTTTAAAAAATATTCCGGAGGAGTCGGCCAAGTTTTATCAAGTAGCGCCCTTAGGCGAAAAGGACGGGATGCTGGAGGTGGGCATGATCAATCCCGACGACGTCAACGCCCAAGAAGCTTTGAAGTTCATTGCCTCGCGCCTCAATATCCCGTTCAAGATTTTTCTCATCACCCCGAGCGATCTGAAGGAGGTCATTTCCGAATACAAGGGATTGAGCGGCGAAGTTACGAGAGCTCTCTCGGAATTTGAAGAAGAGCTTGAGGTGGAAGCGACCAAGCTCCCCGGCGAAAAGACAGTGCGCGAAAGCGAGAAACTGGTGGAAGAGGCGCCGATCACCAAAATGGTTGCGGTTATCCTGCGCCACGCCGTTGAAGGCCGAGCCTCCGACATACATATTGAGCCGGGGCGCGACAAGCTCCGGGTGCGCTTTCGCGTGGACGGCATTCTTTATACCAGCCTCCTTCTTCCGGCGGATGTTCACAGCGCCATCGTTTCGCGCATCAAGATTATGTCCAATCTTAAGATAGATGAGATGAGGGTGCCCCAGGACGGCCGCTTTCATGTCCGCGTTTTGAGCAAGGAAATTGACGTCCGCGTGGCCACTTTCCCGACGGCCTTTGGCGAGAAAGTGGCTTTGCGTATTCTTGATCCCGAGGTGGGCGTCAGGACCCTTCCCGAACTTGGGCTTTCGGGCAAGAACTTGGAAGCTATGGAGCGGAACATCAAGAAGCCCTACGGCATGATCGTCATCAGCGGCCCCACCGGCTCCGGGAAGTCCACGACTCTTTACGCCATGTTGAAAGCGCTTAATGACGACTCGCGGAATATCGTGTCGCTGGAAGATCCGATTGAATACTTTATTGCCGGCGTCAATCAGTCCAACGTCCGCCCGGAAATAGGCTATGATTTCGCCAGCGGCCTCCGGCAGATCTTGAGGCAGGACCCGGACATTATCATGGTTGGCGAGATTCGCGACAAGGAAACGGCCCAGCTCGCGGTGCATGCCGCCTTGACCGGCCATCTGGTTCTTACCACTCTGCATACCAATAACGCCGTCGGCATAATCCCGCGCCTGATAGATATGGGCGTTGATCCTTTTTTACTGCCTTCCACTCTGGTGCTTGGCCTCGCCCAGCGCCTGGCGCGGCGCCTGTGCGAAGATTCGCGGCGGCCGGTTACGCCGGAAGGCAAAGCGACCGAGATGATAGACGAAGAAATTAAAGCCATGCCGGAGGAAACGCGAAAAGATGTTGTTGAACTCAAGAACAATCCAATCTACGAGGCCGAGGTTTCGCCTTCCTGCCCCAAGGGCACTAAAGGGCGCATCGGCGTCTTTGAGGTTGTGGAGATGACGCCGGAGCTTGAACGGATAATCATTGAAGGCCCGACCGAATCAAAAATCCAGGCCGAGGCTCGCCGCCAGGGCATGATCACCATGCGCCAGGACGGCATCATAAAAGTATTGGAGGGAGTTATTGGTATGAAGGAGCTTTTAGAGGTAGTATAAGGGTATGAAGATACTGATAGTTGAGGATGATCCTTTCATTGCCGACATGTATTCCTTAAAACTGAAGGAAGCCGGTTTTGAAGTGGAAGTTGCCGCTGATGGGCGAAAGGGCCTTGATAGAATAAAAGCCGGGGGGTACGATCTCGTGCTTTTGGATATAGTCCTGCCTATGGTTGACGGATTTGAGGTACTCCAGACGCTCAAGCGCGAAAGCGCGCCCCACGCGCCGATCATCCTGCTCACCAATCTTGGCCAGAAAGAGGACGTCGATAAGGGCCTTGCGCTCGGAGCCGCCGATTACTTAATCAAGGCTGATTTCACGCCGAGCGAGGTGGTTGATAAGATAAGGAGAGCGGTTGAGAAAAAAGAGAAGTAGACGCTTGCCGATTTTCTAAATCCAGCTTGGTATAGAGGCTTATATTCTCCATTAACTCCTTAACGTCAAGCGGCAAAGTTCATGGCTAACACGTCCGAAAAGTTTGAAGAACTTTTGCAGATCGTCCTCAAGGAAAATGCATCCGATTTGCATTTCACCGTCGGCCGCAAGCCGAGCATACGCGTGGCCGGGAGCCTCATTGAGCTTGTCCGCCAGCCGATGATCACGCCGGCGATAATGGCCGAACTTCTGGATGTGATGCTTTCCAAAGAACAGAAGGAACGATTTCTTGGAGAAAAAGAACTTGATCTTTCTTACGCTTACAAGGATAAAGCTCGTTTTAGAGTAAATGTCTTCTATCAGCGCGGTTTTATCGGCTCGGCTCTCCGGCTCATTCCCACCGTCATCCGCGATTTTAAGGATCTTAATCTGCCGCCCATTCTTGCCGAGTTCTGCGAGCGGCCGCAGGGCTTCATTCTCGTTGTCGGGCCGACCGGACACGGCAAAACGACTACTCTTGCGGCCATGGTTGACTATATCAACCACTCCCGGGCCGATCACATCGTCAGCGTTGAAGATCCGATTGAGTATCTTTTCACTTCCGATCGGGCGATAATTGACCAGCGCGAAGTGGGTTTGGACACGCGGAGCTTCCACGCTGCTTTGCGCTCAATGTTCCGCGAGGATGTTGACGTGGCTATGGTTGGCGAGATGCGCGATGCCGAAACGGTGGCCACGGCCGTTACTGCCGCCGAGACCGGTCATTTGATCTTATCGTCCCTGCACACCAACAACGCCGCTCAAACCGTTGACCGCATCATTGACAGCTTTAACCCCGACCAGCAGGGGCAAATCCGTTCCCAGCTCGCTAGCACCCTGGTCGGCATAGTATCCCAGCGGCTGATTCCGCGGATCCAAGGCGGTCTTGTCCCGGCGGTGGAAGTGCTCATCGGCAATCCGGCGGTTAGAAATCTCATTCGCGAGAACAAGATACACGAGCTGGATTTGGTCATTGAGACCAGTTCGGATCAGGGCATGATCAGCTTGAACCGGTCGCTGGTGGATCTTGTCCGCCGGGGGGAAATAAGCCTTGAACAAGCCTCGGTTTATTCCTTGAACCCCGACGAGCTTTCGTCGCTGATGGGCCGATGATGCAACACGAATTCACGAATGCGCACTACAACACAACACAAATTCACGAATTTGCACTAATTCACGAATGGCGCCGTATCGTATTCGTGGATTCGTGCGCATTCGTGTATTAGTGTTACATTATGCAGTTTGTTTACAAAGCGAGAACCGCCGCCGGCGAACCCAGGGATGGAGCGGTGGAGGCGCGGACTATGGACGCGGCCATAGAGATTCTCCACCGCACCAACCTGATTGTTACCGATATCAAGCCGGCGGAAGAGGCTTCCTTTCTGAAAAGAGACATAAAGATTTTCAAGCGCGTCAAACAGCGCGATATTGTCATTTTCTCCCGTCAGCTCTCCACTCTTTTTCAGGCTAAAGTGCCGGTTATCCAGTCGCTGAAGACCCTCGCCGCCGAAACGGACAATGCCGAGTTTCAGCGCATCATCGGCGAAATACTTGATGATGTCTCGGGCGGCTCGTCCCTTTCGCAGTCAATGTCCAAACACCCGGGCGTTTTTTCGCGTTTCTACATAAGCATGATCCGCGCCGGCGAAGAATCGGGGAAGCTGGAGGACGTTTTCACTTACCTCGCCGACTATTTGGAACGGTCCTACGCCCTGACTTCCAAAGCGCGGAACGCTCTTATGTATCCGGCTTTCGTGCTCGCGGCTTTTATCGGCGTCATCATCGTCATGCTGATAGTGGTTATTCCCCGTCTGACCTCCATTTTCGCCGAACTTGGGCAGGAGGTGCCGCTTTACACGAGACTGATCATCGCCATATCTTCTTTCCTCCAGCATTACGGGGTTTTTGTCCTTATCTTCCTCGCCGTGTTTGGGGTGCTGGCTTGGCGGTTTTTGAAGACCAAAAGAGGTATAGAGGTTTTTGACGAAATTAAAATCCGCGTGCCGCTGGTCGGCCTGCTGATGAAAAAAATTTATCTCGCCCGCCTCACCGACAACCTGTCCACTCTGATTCTCGCCGGCATACCCATCATCCGCGCTTTGGAGATAACCGCCGATGTCGTGGTCAACGAAGTTTACCGCAAGATAATTTTTGACGCGATGGAATCGGTCAAGGCCGGAAACACCATCAGCTACTCTTTTGACAAGTACCGCGAGATACCGCCGCTCGTCACCCAGATGATCCGCATCGGCGAGGAATCGGGCAAGCTTGACTTCATTCTCAAAAACACCTCGGGTTTCTACCAGCGCGACGTGGACAATCTCCTGGATAACTTTGTCAGCCTAATTGAGCCGGCGCTGATCATTATCCTCGGCGTCGGCGTCGGGGGGCTCGTCGCCGCGGTGCTGGTGCCGCTTTATAACTTGGCCTCGGTGCTGTAAGATAACACGAATTCACAAATGTGCACTAATCCACGAATGCTATGGCGCGAGAAATCGTTTACGCGGAGCTGTCATACAAGTTGAATGGCACTCTCTTCAGGGTTCACAACGAGTTAGGACGTTTCAGAAATGAGCAGCAATATGGTGATCTGATTGAGAAGTATTTGCGGGAAGCCGGAATATCGTATGAGCGGGAGAAAGTTTTGCCGACCAGCTTTAAAGGCGAGAGAACGGGGCGGAACAAAGTGGACTTCTTAGTTGGCGGCAAAATTGTACTTGAAATAAAAGTTAAGAGCTTTTTGGCGAAGGAGGACTACGAACAGCTGATGAGATATTTAAGCTCGTGCAATAAAAGGTTGGGCATTCTCGTCAACTTCCGCCAGAAGCATCTCGCGCTTAAGAGAGTGCTTTATGGCTACGATTAACGGTAACTTTGATTGAGATACTAGCGGTTATATTTGTGAATTAGTGCGCATTCGTGTATTAGTGTTATACCTAACTTATCCACACCTCCTTTGGGTTTTTGCTTGATTAGGGTTATAATTGGAAAGGTCGCTAAAAGTTAAAATTTAAGGTCGATTGATAATTTGCTCCGAAGGGGCGGGGAGCGGGTCGCTTGGGCCATTCCTCGGATGTACCACCCGGAGTTAACAGTTTCCAATTAAATGATAAAATTCTTTGATTCAGCCGAGAGGCGCGGGAAAGCCGGTTTCACCCTCATTGAGCTGCTGGTGGTCATCGGCATTATCGGCGTTCTTGCCTCGGTGGTTCTCGCTTCGCTGAACACCGCCAGGCGAAAATCGCGCGACGCCCGCCGCGTGAGCGATATGAAGCAGGTGCAGTTGGCGCTGGAGCTTTACTTTGACTCTCAAAACCCGACTGCCTATCCGGCTGGCGATTACGCCGCGGCCACGACGGCGTTGGAGGGAGCCAACTGTGGGGGTGCGGCGTGCATAAATACAATGCCAACGGACCCCACCGGAACCAATCCTTACCAATACGTAAATATCGGCACTACATCCTATTTCATCGGAGCAACGCTTGAAGATACAGACAACGCCGTTCTTAATAATGATATTGATGGCGACTTCGGCGCGACTGTCGGCGGTTGCGATGACCCGGTTTACTGCGTCAGACCGTAAGCTTGCTTGAGATAGGCTTAATCTCCCCCAATCTCCAAAACCCCGCGCTCGCGGGGTTTTTGGTTTGCGGCCTCGTCGCCATGAGCCGTATAATGAACCAATGCTCACCTTTTTTGCGGCAGCCCTGTTTCTACTGGGTCTCGTTGTCGGCAGTTTTGTCAATGTCGTTATCTCTCGCCTCGGGACCGGCGATTCTCCTTTACGCGGCCGTTCGCGTTGCGACCATTGCGGCAAAATTCTTAAATGGTTTGAGCTCTTGCCGTTAGTGAGTTTCCTCGTCCAGAAGGGGCGGTGCCGCTCCTGCCGCAAGCTCATTTCCGCGCGCCATTTTTGGGTTGAGCTCATAACCGCTTTTCTTTTTGCCGCCATCGGCCTCGGCGTTCATAATTCATTGATTTTATTTCCTTACCTTGAGGGCGGGGTTTTGTCTTACGGCGGGCGTTATCTTGAAGCCGCAATCTCTTTCGTTTACTTCGCTTTCTTTGCCGCGGAGGCCGTGGCTATATCTTGCTTTGACATGGAAAAAAGGATTATTCCGTGGAAAATGGTTGCCCCGCTTCTCGGATTCGGCTTTCTCGCCAATTTGGCCGGCGCCGTGCTTACCGGCAACTATTCCTTGTTCGGAGCGACCCTGGCCGCCGCTTTTCTTTCTTTTTTCTTCTTCTGGGCGATTTGGTTTCTTTCCCGGGGTCGGGCTATGGGCCGGGGTGATGCCGACGCGGCTTTGGCCATCAGTTTTTACCTAAAACCACTTTCCGCCTTGGCTGGTTTTGTTATGGCTTTTTGGATCGGCGCCATCGCCGGGCTTGCCATGCTCGCTTTGGGGCGTTTTGGCTGGAAAAGCCAAATTCCTTTCGCGCCTTTTCTTTTTGCCGGCGCGATCACTGCCCTTTTCCTGCCGCCGGACTTGTTTTATTTGTTTGCTTTTTGAGCTTTCCCAGCCCCGCAAGAGAGGGGCTGGATTCAGCTGTGGATATGTGCTCTGGCCGGAGATTGTGATATAATTAGACCGAAATGCAGGATTACCCTCAAGACCAACCGCAGGAGGATGAGCCGCGAAACAGCAGTTCCAGAATTTACATGGGCGTTGCCGTGGCTGCTTTCCTCGCGGCCGTAGCGGCTATTTTCTCCTGGAATAACTCTTTCTATCATGATATGGCAAGTTATTTTGCCGATGCGCCGTCCTCGTCTAAGAACGGCCGTGTTGCGGTTAACGGGCGAGGGATATTGGGGGTTGATTTCGGCAATGGCCAGAGGCGCGCTTTTGCCGGCGATATTTACACCGGTATGACTATTCTTGCGGCTCTTCGCGCCGCCGAGAACGTCGGCAGTTTCCAAGTAAAAACCGATGACCGCGGAGCCGTGGTGGAAATAGCCGGCGTGAAAAACAACGGCAGGAAGCGCTGGCGGATGTATGTAAACGGCGATCCGCTTTCGGAGCTGCCCGGGAATCTGGAAATAAGGGATGGGGATAAAGTAATGTTTAAGTACGAGTGATTTCAGCCACAGCTCTTGATATCTTGAATGAGTCGTTCATTTTGGGACGGCTTTTTTGTATTGTATAATGGAGGTAAATGCAAAACTTAAAA
>CAZKCN010000008.1:0-2315 GCA_964551555.1 uncultured Candidatus Saccharibacteria bacterium
GGCGTTTCGCGCGTCGTCTTCGGGCAGTCCGGCGTGTACTTCGCCGAGAAGGTCGGCTCCGACGTCCGCCGCTTTGGGGAATGTGCCTCCGCCGAGGCGGGCGAAAACGGAAATAAGAGAACTGCCGAAAGCGAGACCGACAAGAGATCCGAGGTCCTTGGCCAGCCCGTAAAATACCGCGACGGAGAGGAGGGCAAGACCGGCGACGAGAAATCCGGTTACCGCCCCGCCGGAGAAGGCCGCCGCAAAAGCCTTTTTAAGCCCATGTCTCGCCGCCTCGGCGGTGCGGACGTTGGCCTGAACCGCAGTCATCATGCCGAAATATCCGGCCACACCACTCGCGAGAGCGCCGGTGAGAAAACCAACCGCAGTCTTGAAGTCCAAAAATACCGCGATGACAACAGCCGCGATTATCGCCACCCAAAAGACAGTCTTATTTTGACGGCGAAGGTAAGCTTGCGATCCCTGCTTTATAGCCTCGGCGATTTCAGTCATAGCTCCGCTGCCTTTAGGCAGAGCTAAAGTTCGGCTTCTTAGCCAAAAAGCATAGGCGATGGCGAGAAGGGCGGTGATGATGGAGAGTGTTAGCATGTTCGCACTTTTTAGTTATTTTAATTAATATTTCGTACTTTTTTTGCAACCACTTTCCGTAATTTAGTTGAATGCCTAATTTCTAATTATTCTAATTGACCTAATCAAGTCCCAATGTCTAATGCCGCAAACCCCAAAACACTTTTAGCATTAGTCATTCAGTCATTGGGCATTGATTAGAATAATTAGAGTAATTAGGTTAATTAGAAATTTACGCAGTCTGGGATTTTAACTTTCCAATTCCGAGCCGCTGTCCTCCCCGGCCTTATCCGCGGAATCGCTCTCCTCAATTTTTTCTTCTTCACTCGGTGCAGTTTCTTCCACGGCTGCCGCTGGAGGCGTTCGGCCCCCGCTTTTTCCCGATACGGGACGGACGTCTATTTTCCAGCCGGTCAGCTTCGCCGCAAGTCTGACGTTCTGCCCGCCTTTGCCGATGGCTAAAGACAACTGGTCGTCCGGCGCTATGCTCGTGGCTTCGCGCCGCTCGTCGTTGACTTCAACATCAAGGATTTTAGCCGGGGAAAGACTGTTGGCGACAAACCGAGCCGGCTCTTCCGCCCACTCAATGATGTCTATCTTTTCCCCGCCGAGGTCATTCATAACCGTGGACACCCTGACGCCGCGCTGCCCGACCATGGAACCGACCGGATCTATGGCCGGATCGTTGGAAACTACGGCTACTTTGGAGCGCGATCCGGCCTCGCGGGCCACCGCCTTTATTTCCACGCTGCCGGCGAGTATTTCCGGCACTTCCAATTCAAAAAGCTTTCTCAAGAAGCGGGGATGAGAACGCGAAAGGAAAATTCCCGGCCCGCGGCCTTCTTTCTCCACGAGAATAATGAGACTCTTAACCCGCTCGCCGAGGCTGTAATGCTCCCGAGGTATTTGCTCCTCGGCCGTGAGGACGCCGATGCCGCGCCCGAGGTCAATGAAAACATTCCGCCCTTCAATGCGCTGGATGAGGCCGGATGCTATTTCGCCTTCTCTTGATTTGTATTCGTCGTAGATCGCTTCGCGCTCCGCTTCGCGTATGCGCTGGATGATAACTTGCTTGGCCGTTTGCGAAGCTATGCGCCCAAAGTCGCTCCTCGTTTCCAGCTTAAACTCCATTTCTTCGCCGGCCTTGGCTCCTTTGTCCAGTTTCTCGGCCTCTTCCAGCATGATATGCCGCTCGGGATTGAAGCGGACTTTTTTAATTTCGCTTTCATCTTTGGGCGGCGTGAGATCCTCCGCGGCCTCTTCGCTTTCTCGCCGGATTTTCATCGCCCGAATCTTATCCTGGCCTTCAGTTTCTTTGGCCGCCTCTTCTTCAGCCGATATTTCTTCCTCGCTTTTGATCATGGACTCATCCACAACGATTTTTATTTGCGAGAACTTAAGATCGCCGCTGGCCGGATTGAATTTGGCGCGGATGATCTGGCCCTTTTTGCCGTAATCTTTCTTATAGGCCGCGGCTATGGCGAGTTCAATGGTTTCAAGGACTTTGTCCTCGCCGACGCCCTTTTCCTCAACCAGCTCCCGAATAGCCTGCCCGAAAGTTTTTAAGTCCATGGAGTAATCGCGAATATACGAATTTCGTCAAATATACGAATACGCGAATCAAATGGCGGATGTTTTTAAAGGTCCGCTGGAAGCGGACCTTTCTCAATCAGTAAACACATGTTATTACCCGGCGGTTAACTTGTCAAGCCCCGTTAGAAGCAAGACGTCGTAGGCGTCTCTAC
>CAZKCN010000008.1:2415-10148 GCA_964551555.1 uncultured Candidatus Saccharibacteria bacterium
TTCATCGTGCCGGGCAGGGACGGGCAGCCGATGCGCGACGGGTGCAAGGTTATAGTTATCTTCATTTTTTTGGCGGCCTAACGGCCTAGAACTTTACTCCACTACCATACCCCTTAAGAGCGCTGGCAGTCAAAGAGAGCATCATTTCTTGCTGTTGGCGCCAAGAACCGGGACAGGCAGTCTCACGGTAAAGGTTGTGCCTCGGCCCTCCGTGCTTGCCGCTCGGATGCTGCCGGCGTGCCGTTCAACAATGTTTTTGACCACATAGAGGCCGAGGCCGTTGCCCATGGTTTGGTAAAACATGGCGTTGTCCGCGCGGAAAAACTTGGAAAATATGCGGTGCAGCTGATTGGCCGGAATGCCGATGCCGGTGTCTTTTATCTCCACGACCACCATCCCGCTTTTGGGCAAAGCAGAAACATTGACGTTTATTTCTCCGCCGGGCGGGGTGTATTTTACGGCGTTGTCCAAGAGGTTGTTGAAGACGATAATCATTT
Source organism: uncultured Candidatus Saccharibacteria bacterium (assembly GCA_964551555.1). Classification (GTDB taxonomy): domain Bacteria; phylum Patescibacteriota; class Minisyncoccia; order Sungbacterales; family SURF-37; genus CAYNAP01. Next base: position 2,913 of record CAZKCN010000008.1, read on the forward strand.
TTTCCTCGTCAATGTCCAGAAGCGGCAGCGGGCTTTTAGGCGCGCTAAAAACAAACCTTAGACCTTTTTCTTTGATGGCATCTTGGAAAGTTTTTGCTGCTTTTTCCAAAGTCGGCATCACGGACTTGCGTTCAAAGTTGTAGCCGAACCGGCCCTCTTCAATGCGCGCAACGTTAAGGAGGTTATTGATGAGATCAATCATGCTCATGGCGGCTTGCAGGCCTTTTTCAATGATGTTGCGCTGTTCGCTGTTTACTTTCCCGCTGTCTTCCTCCAGCAAAGCGTGGTACGACCAGCGTATGCCGGTGAGAGGCGTTCTAAGCTGGTGGGCGGCGACGGAAACAAATTCCGACTTTACGCGATCCAGTTCCTGCAGGCGGGTGTTGGCTTCCGAAAGTTCAATGTCGCGGCGGATGAGAACCTTAGTCACTTCGTTCAGTTCCAGATTAAGCTGTAAAAGGTTTTCGTTGGCGGCCACCAGTTCGCGGTCTCTTTGGACGAGCATCTTGCCGCTCTCGTAATTTTCGTTGAGCAGATCCTTTAGCGCGCTGTTGAGCCGGTCGAGTCGTATGTTGCTCCAGCTTACGATCATAAAAATCAGCATACCGAGAAGGACGGTGGCGCCGGCAAAGGCGATGGCCTGAACCTGGCCGTTAAAGGCCTGGGTTCTCGGCTGCTCAAAAAAGAGCCCCCACCCCGTTCCAGCGAGCGGGAAGCCGACCGTAAAAACTTTCTTGCTCGTCTCGTTGACGTAGGAATCGTCGGCGCCGAGGCCATCGGCTATCCGGCCTTCATAAAGCACTTTTTCCACTACCGGGCGCTGGAGATAGTTCGGATGGCGCACAATTTCGCCGATATCGGGGTGGATTATCTGGAAACCGCGGCGATCCACGACATAAATATGTCCCTCGCCAAGCCCCGGCGTTTTTACCGCCGCTATGAGCTCGCGGAGGTTGAAATCAGCCACCAGCACCTGACTTATGTTACCAGCCCGGCTTACCGGCACGGCGATGGACGAATACAGTTCCAGCTCCGGCGAAACGTAAACGCTGCCTATGGTTGAAGCTCCTTCCAGCGCCAGATAAAAGGCTGTATCCTTGGAGTGATCTTCAAGATCGCGCGAGGTTACCAGTTTCAACTGATCCACCCGCAATTCTTCGCTGCCGTCGGCGCTGACTAGGGCCACATTGCGGAAGCCAAAATTATGCTTAAGCAGACGCTTCAGTATGAATTCCTTCCTCGCCGGTTCAAAAGCGATTTCCTCGGCGGCTCGGCTCAAGTTTTTAAGCGAATCGTCAACGCGCGAGTTTATATCCGAAGCCACCCTCGCCGCCACCGAAAGGGCCAGGGTTGAAGCTGAATTTTGGATGTTGCGCACGGTCGGCAGCAGCCATACAAGATTGATGGCAACCAAACCGACCATGGTCAGCGCCAGGAGATATCCTTGTCTTGAGAAAACAGCGTGAGTCAGGTTCATCCCGTTATCACCGGGTCTGGCAGAGAGACTCCAGCCGACCCGGGAGACGCGGCCGGATCGCCGCGGAGGAATGGCGTTAAGAGTAACAATGGAAGGCTGCGGGTCTCTATTTTTCGCCAAAAACAACATCCGCTTCTTCCAGAAATTGCGGAGAGAGTTCAAGATCAATGGATCTCGCTGTGGCTAAATTTACGGCCAGGATAAGTTTTTCGGGGACTTCAACCGGAATTCCTTCGGGTTTTTTGCCGTTCAGGATTTGATGGCTGATTTCTGCGGCTTGCCGCCCCACGGTGTAGTAATCCGGGCCGAAGCCGACGAGAGCTCCCTTCTTTACCTGATTTACGTCGAAAGCGGCGAAAAGCAGTTTTTCCTTGATGGATTGGGCAATGTATTCATCAATACTGCCCCATACCAGGGAATCGCCGCCGACGATTAGACCTTCGGCAACTTTACTGGTGATGTTCCGGGCGGCTTCAATGTTGTCTTTGGCGGTGTTCACCGGGAAAAACAGCAGTTCAATGCCGAGGCGGTTAGCCGCCTCTTTGGCTATGACTACTGACCTCGTGGCGGCAACGTCACCGGCCTCCTCGGCGGTATGTGGCATGGCCACTTTTCTTATGTCCGGCTTGATCCTTTTCAGCAGTTCCAGGCGCTTGGCGGTAAGCTGGGTTGAAAGGCTGGCAACCCCGGTAACGTTGGTGCCGGGATGCTGGATGTCCTTGATCACGCCGGATATGAGCGGGTCGCCCATTGAGCCGAAAACCACCGGGGTGGGGTTGGACATATCGCGGGTGGCGAGGTAGGCGGCCTGCGTCGCCGGCGTTGAGTAGGTATGAATGAGATCCACCCCGCTTTCCGCTAACTCGCGGGCGATGAGCGGCAGTTCTTCGCGGTTTGACGTCAAGCGGATGTCAAAAATCGTATTACGCCCCTCCTCGTGGCCGAGCTCAGCAAGCCTCTTTTTGTAACCTTCAACCGCGGGTTCGTAGCCCGTGCCGCGTATGAGAATGCCGATGCGGTATGCTCTCCCGCTGTTGTCGGCTTTCCTCGTTGCTACCGACGTAAAAACAGCTGCGGCGATTATGAGTATAGCCAAGAAGAATGTCAGGTGTTTTTTGGCCTGGCGCGAGATGCTATTCACTTTAGGGGAATCATTCAATGAAGCGATCAGCGCTAAAAAGCACTTTTTCGGGGATGGTTACGCCGAGGGCCTTGGCTGTTTTAAGATTTACGGTTAACTCTATTCGCTCGGGTATTTGAATGGGGATTTCGGTCGGCTTGGTTCCTCTTAGCACCTTATCCATGGTGCTTGCGCACTGCCTGCCCAGTTCCCGCCAAGACGGCCCATAAGCGGCGAGCATCCCGTTACGCACCAGACTCTCTTCGTGGGCCATGGTTGGCAGTTTCGCGGCATTGGCCGCTTCAATAACCACAGTGCTCGCCGCGCTGACTTTAGCCTCGCCGAGATGGAAAAATGCGTCAAATTCTCCCGGAGCTATGGCTCGCACCAGCCGCTCAACGTCTTCGCGGGAATATATTTCCTTAGCGATTATCTCCACGCCCAGAATATCGGCCCCGCCTGACTTCAAAATATCAAGAGCTTTTCCGGAAAATGGATTATTCGGATCGTAAAGCACAAGAATTTTTTTGGCTTCAGGCAGGATCTCTTTCAATATTTCCAGGCGCTTTGGTCCGGTTTGGCCAACGAAATTTGAGCAGCCGGTCAGGTTAGTCCCCGAAGATATCATGCTTTTGGCGAAACCCGACGATACAGGATCGCTGACGATATTGAAGACGATGGGGCCCGCGGTTATGACCTTCGCGACTTGGGCTGTGACCGGCGTAGACACCGCATACACGGCGTCGGCCTTTTCGCCGAGGAACTTTACCGCCGCTTCCTTGGCTTTTTCGTCCGAACCGGCGGCGTCCACGATGTCGTAACTTATATTGACACCTTCCTCGTAGCCGAGAGCCTTCAGGCCTTCGGTCAATCCGGCTATGGCTTCTTTGTGAGCTCCGCCGAAACTGACTACGCCGACAAGATAGCTTTTAGCCGGTAGACCCACTGGCGTCTCAAAGCGGAGAAGCAAAACCAAACCGGCGGCGGCCGCGAAGACGAAAGCGATGATGATAGCTCTTTTAGTCATGGCTCGAGACTGCCGATTTTAGGGTCAACCCGGTTGGAACTCGGCGCTTCCGGTTAGAAGTCCGCCCCGGCCTATCCCGGCAGATTTTAGGATTTCTAACAGGGCGAAGTGCTGAACTAAATCCGCCAGCTACTACTCGCCGACGGCAAACATAACCACCGTTTCGTTGTAGAAGCGCGGGTTGCACTTATCCTTGTTTCGTATCTCTCCGCCAATGGGCGCCTGTTCCCCGTAGGTGTAGAAGCCGAGTAGCGGGACTTGCGGGCCGATGATTTTCATCACTGCTTTTATCTCATCCGCCGCCTTTTGACCGAACAGTTTCTCGCGGGCGATGCAGTTAAACATCAAAACGAATTTTGGTTTTGTCTTGTCGGTTTCAAACTCCTTCATCAGTTTCTCGGCCGCGTCTTGGGCGGCTTCCACCGCTTTCTCCTTACTGCCGATCATCAGGCGGATTTCCGATCCCTCGGGTATCTCGGCCGCGCAGGTTATTGATCCTTTCTCGTCCACAGTTATCGGGTCGCGGATAAGGTATTCGTCAATGTCCGGAACCTTAAGCCCCAGAGGGTAAGTTATGGCCATTTTAGCCAGAGGCTCTTTACGGAGCTCCTCGGCTCTTTGGCCGAAATAGTCCTCGTAAATACTCACCGCCGGGCGGCCGTCAAGTTCGTGGACAACCGCGCCTTCCGATTTGGTCACTTTCATCGGGATGCCTATGGGTATCCAGCCGTGGCGCACCCCAATACCCATGGAAAACTTGCCGGAAAGGCCCGCTCCGGCCACTGCTCCGGTTTCAGCCACTCCGTCGCGGTACTGGTAAGTTTTCTGGAAAAGGAAGTCGTCTCCGGCCGCACCCCCGACCACCGGGAAATGCGGACCGAGTACGTCCAAAACTCCGCGGACAATGTCGGCGCCATTACCGGTTAAAACGTCGGGCAGCATAAGAAAAGCTGTCGGCGGCTCGGGAGCTTTACCGACCACCTCGCGGGCCACGGCTTGTCCGGCTTCGCGCGCCCCTTTTTTAACGTCTTTGCCGAGACCGGTGGTGAACTTGATGTTATCGGCTTTCACCGCCATAACGCCCACCGACTTGGTCGTTGGCCCCTCATTGGTTATTTCTCCCGCCGAAGAACAGCCGATGAAAGCCGCTTGGCCCGAGGCTTCATGGATGCCGCCGACAAGTTTATCCTGGTCAAAACTTACCGAAGCGAAGGCAACTACAAAATCCGGATCCTTGCCTCCGGCTTTCTGGATAGCGAGCTTGGTAGCTTCGTATCCGGCCTGATAAGAATCGCTGTTCCGACTTGAACCTACTCCTGCATAGATGGCCATATTTTTGCTGGGCCCTCGTGTATATTGCGGCGGGACTCTCTTATCTGCGCCGCAGTACTACTCCGGCTTTAATTTCCTTATTTTTATTTCGCCTACGACTTTTCTGCCCCGTTACAACCTAGATATCTCTCCTTTCAGTCCCCGGTTAGAGAAGTTCTCTAACGGGGCAAGGGCCGGGTTGTAACCGGGTGAACTACTTCGCGGATCTTGGTGATTATTTCTCCCGGCGTCACGTGGGCTTTGACGATGTAATCAACCGCCCCGGCCCTGATGCCTTTCTCTTTTTCCTCCTCCTGCCCGAGGTTGGAAAGTATGACTACCGGGATGCTCTTGCGGCGCTCATCGGCTTTGAGTTCGGCAAGAAAAGTCAGCCCGTCCATGCCCGGGAGGACAATGTCAAGCAGAATTATGTCAACCTCGTTAGACGCGAGAATCGATCGCGCTTGTTTGGCGTCAGCGGCGCGCAGTGTTTTGAAGTTATGCTTTTTTAATTTCTTTTCCAGAAGTTCAATGAGGAAATTGTCGTCCTCAACGATCAAGATCTTTACCGCCGGTCCTCCGTTTTCCGCATCCTTATTTTCTTCAATCGGGGGCTCATCCGCTTCGGTTTTTTCCCGGATCGGGCCTCTTAAGATGCGGTTAACCATGTCCAAAACCTCGTTGGGATCAAAGTTGACTTTTATCAGGAAGTCGCGCGCGCCGAGTTTTTTGGCCCGTTCTATCTCAATGGGCTGGCCGGAGTTGGAAATTACGACCAGCGGCAGGGCGGGGATTATTTTCTCCTCGTTCAGTTTCTCCAGCACCTCAAAACCGCTCATTTTGGGAAGCATCATATCCAGAAGCACAAGGTCGTGGTTGCCGGCCCTGGCCAGTTCCAAACCGCCGGGTCCGTCTTTAGTCAGCTCCACGGCGTATCCGGCTTTTTCAAGTTTCCTCGTCAAGAGGTCGGCCACTATGGCGTCGTCCTCTATAAGCACTATCCTTTTTTTGGCAGTTTCATTCATTTTTGCGGGCGCGAACATTAAATAACTTGGGCCTTTTAGGGCTAAAAACCGATCTCGGCTTAAACCAAGCCGCCGGGGTAAATTAGCTTGTAGGTTAATTCTAACATCACTTCCAAGTTCAGCAAACTCCCCGCCGGCCGATTATTGATGACTTGCCCTTATCGGGGGTATAATTGGGCTGATGTTCAAGTTTTTGAGACGCTTCAACATTGTCAGCGAGTGCAATTCCTTTCACCTCGCCTTATGGTCTTGCCCGCCCTTTCTTTTCATAATCATCGGCTTGGTCAACATGTCGGCCATACTCGTTTCTTACTTTTTCGCCGCGAGTTACATTGAAGACCCCCAGTATGTAGTGGTGATAGTCAGCGTCGTAGCCGCGGTGATTTTCATTATCGGCCACTCCATCGTCCACGGTTTTTCCAGGATCGCCGAGGCCAATCGCTTCAAAACCGAGTTCATCGCCATTGTATCGCACCAGCTTCGCTCGCCATTGTCTATTTTCAAGTGGAGTCTCAATGCTCTTGAACACTACAAAAGCGCCGCCAGCCCGAACACCGCCAACCCGGGCGCGGCCGGCCATGAAGCTTATTTGGATATTCTGAACGAGAACACTGAGAAAATGATTCAGCTGGTGAATATGCTGCTTGAGGTCTCCAGGATTGAAGCCGGGAGCTTGATCTTGCGCTGCGACCCGGTCAGGCTCGACATTCTGACCGAAGCGGCCGTTCGCTCTTTCGCCGCCTACGCCCGGGCTTCCAATATAGCCCTGGATTACGCCGCGCCAGCCGTAGTCCAGCCGGTTTGCGGCGATGCCGAAAAGATTAAAATGGTGGTGCAGAATTTGATGGATAACGCCATACGCTACTCGCTTTCCGGAGGACGCGTGGTGGTGACTGTTGCTCCTCGTCACCCCGGGATGGTGGAGTGGCGCATTCAAGATGCCGGCGCGGGCATCCCCAAGGAACAACAGCGTTACATTTTTCAGAAATTTTTCCGGGCCGAAAAGTTTTCAACCAATCAAGTTCGCGGCTGGGGACTCGGTTTGTACGTAGCCCACTCCATCATTGACGCTCTCGAGGGCCCCCTAGGTTTTGCATCCACTGAAGGTCAAGGATCTTCCTTCTGGTTTAGACTCCCGATTTTCAAAATATAGAAATATGGAACCCCGGCTGGTTGGTTTTAAGCGGGTCGAGGCCAAACAAGACGGGGGATTAACCCCACTAGAACTCATTTCAAAACCGTCATTGCGAGGGCGTAAGCCCGAAGCAATCTCATG
>CAZKCN010000009.1:0-10119 GCA_964551555.1 uncultured Candidatus Saccharibacteria bacterium
TAGGCCAGAAAACCGGTCGTCAAAACACCACACCACGCAGGTGTCGGCACGGTAGTGACGCTCTTTAGTTTCCTTATTTATGACTCTTTCCATGCTGAAGTAGTGTTTGAAGTTGTGTTCGAAGTCGGACTTCAAACACTAGTCAAGTAAGACACGGAGGTCATTATTAGGGCCCATTTCTAGGAAACCCGAGTTGATTGCCGCGCTCTCGCGACTGCCATCGGGTTTGATTATTTTAGTTTCACCCTTGGCGAGTACAGTAACCAGCGGACGATGATGATCAAGAACGGTAATCTCGCCGCTGGCGGTTTTTATGTTTAACCCCGCGGCTTCGCCGTCGTATTGGATGCCTTTGAGCGAGAGAATAGTTAGCTTCATTTTTGCTTGCCTATTTTCCATGCGATATAAACGGAAAAATATCCATTATATTTTTTCTGCAAATTTTTCCTTTGCCAATCTTTGCCGGTGATGACTCCGCGGCAGTTCTTCTCGCCGCAGTTGCACTTCATTCGGTACTGTTCATTATCGGTCATAGCCCAGTCGTGGGTTAATTCCTCACCCGCCTTGATATTGCGAATGGCGACGAAAGTTATTTGGCCCCTGACGCCGATGTTCGGGTTACAGGAGTGGTTAGAGTAAATCATCACTCCCTTTATGTCGTTTTTCCGCAGCGGGCCGATGTAAAAATCATCTTCTACCTGGATATATGACGGTCCGATGCGACTCTCTATTTTATCCAAAGTTTTCCGGTCAAAGACATATCCTCCTTTAATCGCCACGACTGCGCCTTTACGGATCGGATGTTTGGCGAAGAGACCGTAGCCGTGGATGAGACTCGACTTTACCTTGGTCTTCGGCGACAGGTAAGAAAACTTCCTCATTTCCATTTGCAAGTTCAACTGTGTTTATAAGAATGATTATCACAGTAAGCTTTGCCACTACAATATATTAATATATTGTAGTGGCAAAGCTTAGTAATCAACTGGCCAACATAACTCTTAGCTTTCCAATTCCCCCTTCATATAAAAGAAATCTTCGGGTTCGGTGTCGAATTTGCCGGCAATGATGGCTTTAAAATCGGCGATGGTTTGTTCGAGCGAAACATACTGGCCGGCGCGGCCGGTGAAAGTTTCTCCGACGAAAAACGGCTGGGATAAGAATTTCTGGATGCGCCTCGCGCGGTGGACAGCCAATTTGTCTTCATCAGAGAGTTCTTCAAGGCCGAGGATGGCGATGATGTCCTGCAGTTCTTTGTAGCGCTGGAGAATTTGCTGAACTTGGCGCGCGGTTTGGTAGTGGTCTTCACCGACGATTTTAGGGTCAAGCGCGCTTGATGACGAAGCAAGAGGGTCAACCGCGGGATAGATGCCGATTTCGGTTAAAGAGCGGGCAAGAACGATGGTTGAATCAAGATGGGCAAAAGTCGCCGCCGGTGCGGGGTCAGTGATGTCATCGGCTGGGACGTAGATTGCCTGAACCGAGGTTATTGAGCCCTTATTCGTTGAAGTAATGCGTTCCTGCAACTCGCCCATTTCGCCGGCAAGGGTCGGCTGATAACCCACGGCTGAAGGCAGTCGGCCTAAAAGGGTTGAAACTTCCGATCCGGCTTGAGAGAAGCGGAAGATATTATCAATGAAAAGCAAAATATCTTTGCCCTCTTCATCGCGGAAATACTCGGCCATGGTCAGCGCAGTGAGAGCCACGCGCAGGCGCGCGCCGGGGACTTCATTCATCTGGCCGTAGACTAGCGCGGTTTTATTGATGACACCCGATTCTTTCATCTCAAGATAAAGATCATTGCCTTCGCGGGTTCTCTCCCCTACTCCGGCGAAAACCGATGCTCCGCCCGATTCTTCGGCCACGTTGCGAATAAGCTCCATCAGAAGCACGGTTTTCCCGACTCCCGCGCCGCCAAAAAGCCCGACCTTGCCGCCCTTGATAAACGGGGCGAGCAAATCAATGACTTTGATGCCGGTCTCGAAAACTTCGGTTTTGGTTGACTGGTCTGGAAGAGCGGGGGCCTGGCGATGGATCGGCCAGCGCTTTTTAAATTCGGATTTTTCACTGCCTTTAGCCAGCGGCTCGCCAAGGACATTAAAAAGCTTGCCGAGGACTTCGGGGCCAACAGGAACTTTAATCGGCGATCCAGAATCCTTGACTTCCGCGCCGCGGGCAAGTCCGTCGGTTGAGGACAAAGCCACCGCGCGCACTCTTCCGGGCTCAAGGTGTTTTGCCACCTCAGCGATAATCCGATGTTCGCCGTGGCTGATATGCAAAGCATTGCCGATTGGCGGCAAGACACCGTTTTCGTCAAACTCGATATCAACGACCGGACCAGTAATTTGAGCTATTTTGCCGTGAAGCATATTTTCTCTTTTATTGTCATTCTGAGCGAGGCGAAGAATCTTGGAACCTTTGCTTGCACCGAAAGCCAAAGATCCTTTACTGCGTTCAGGATGACAGAATTACTTCCGAGGCATGTTTAAATCATCGCGCTTTGGGTTGATGTTATTTCTATAATCTCCTTTGTTATCCCGGCCTGTCTCGCTTTGTTGTAGTCAAGCGTGATCTTTCCAGAGAGCTCTTCGGCGTTATCCGACGCGTTCTTCATCGCCACCATTCGCGCCGAATGCTCCGAGGCGTTGGCTTCAAGAATTAAATGGTAAAACTGCATTTTGACGAGGTGGGGGATAAGCGCGTTAAGCGCTTCGGCGGGCGATGGCTCCAAAATGTATTCAATCCCGCCATTGTCGCCCGCCACCCCGTTTTTAATGTCGGCCCAACGCCCGTGTTCGGGCACGATTTCGCGGACAGTCTCCCTTATTTTTTCAAAGTCGGCCGGCATAATCTGGCGGACAAGTGTTTCCTGTTTGAGCGTGGTGCTGAAGTGGGTGGATATAGTTACAACCCTATCCCACCTTTGTTGGAGGAAACCCCCGATTGCAAGTTGGGTCAACGGCTCGACTTCTTCCGGTTCGGCGTGGTCTCCCCAATCCTGAAATTTTTCAATGGTTTCCAGCGCCTTTTTATCGGCGTATGCTCCGGATTTTTTGCCGATGGCGATAAAAACGTATTTATGCTGGGGTTGGCCGTTTTGGGCGTCGCTGGCTAAAAAGGCCTCGGTTACCCTAAAAACCTGCGAGTTGAAAGAGCCGGCAAGTCCGCGGTCGGACGAAACTATAACAACCAAAGTTGTCTTGACTGGACGATTCTCTGTAAGCGGCATTAAAACCCCGCTTGCGCCACCGCGACTCAAGCGCTCAAGCAAAGCAAGCGCTTCAAAAGCATAAGGTCTTGAATTAAGGGCTACTTGCTGGGCCTTCCGCATTTTGGTTGCGGCGACGACCTCCATAGCTTTCGTGATCTGGCCGATATTTTTCACGGCGCGGAGGCGGGACTTTAATACCTGCAACGATTCCATGTTATAGTTTCGCTATTCGCTTGAATTCGCCGACAGCGCTCTTTAGGATTCCTTCAGTTTTATCATCCAACGCCCTGCTTTCGCGGATCGGCGCGAGAACATCGTCGCGATGGCGCTTTTCAAGATAGTCCAGAAATTTTTCTTCAAAGCTTTTTATCTTGCCGGCCGGAATATCGTCCAGAAAATCATTGAGTGCTGCGTAAAGAACAACTACTTGCTTTTCAAACGGCATCGGCTCGCCGTCGGTCTGCTTGAGAATTTCAGTCAAGAGCCCGCCGCGCTTTATTTTATTCTTGGTGGCTTGGTCAAGGTCGGAAGCAAACTGGACAAAGGCGGCAAGTTCCCTGAATTGGGCGAGTTCCAAGCGGAGGCGACTTGCAACTTTTTTCATCGCTTTGGTTTGGGCCGAGGAGCCAACGCGCGAAACAGAGAGGCCGACATTCACCGCCGGCCTTATGCCCTGATAAAAAAGATTGGACTCCAGATAAATCTGGCCGTCGGTTATGGAGATGACGTTGGTTGGAATATAGGCCGAAACGTCGCCGAGTTTGGTCTCAATAATCGGCAGGGCGGTGAGCGATCCCCCGCCATGTTCTTGGTTTAGCTTTGCCGCGCGCTCCAGAAGGCGCGAGTGGAGATAGAAAATGTCGCCGGGGTAGGCCTCGCGGCCGGGCGGCCTTCTTAAAAGCAGGCTAAGTTCGCGGTAAGCGTCGGCGTGCTTGGATAAATCGTCGTAGATGACGAGAGCATCGCGGCCGCTATCCATGAAGTGTTCGCCGATGGCGCAACCGGCAAAGGGAGCAAGATATTGCAGTGAGGCTGGCGAGGAAGCAGGGGCCGAAACAATAATGGAGTATTCAAGCGCTCCGCTTTCCTCAAGAAGTTTGACGATCTTGGCGATTTTTGAATTTTTTTGGCCGATGGCGACGTAAATGCAGATAACTTGAGCGCGGCCTTTGTCCTGCTCTTGGTTCAAAATGGCGTCAAGAGCCACAGAGGTTTTCCCCGTCTGGCGGTCGCCGATGATAAGCTCGCGCTGGCCGCGGCCGATGGGGATCATGGCATCAATGGCCTTTACGCCGGTGTGCAGGGGAGTTTTCACCGGCTCGCGGGCGATGACCGAAGGAGCTCGGCGCTCCAACGGGTAGTCCTTTGCGGTGTTGGGATTTTTGAAGACGACGCCCTTGCCGTCAAGCGGCTCGCCTAAAGGATTGACCACCCGCCCGATTAGTTCTTCGCCGACTTTTAGCGAAAGAACTTTCCCGGTCGGACGCACGCGGTCGCCAACTTTAGCACCGCTTGAATCGCCGAGAATAATCGCGCCGATGAAATTTTCTTCAAGATTTGAAGCCAGGGCCGGCACCTCGCCTTTTTCCGTCTCAATAGTCAAAATTTCCTGGCTGACCGCTTTCCCAAGCCCCGAAATTTTAGCGATGCCGTCGCCGGCTTCGGTGACAACGCCGATATCTTCAAATTTCGGCTCGTCTTTGAAGCCGGCTATCTCGCGTTTAAGTTTTTCTACGATTTCGTAGGACATTAGGTGTCACTGATAACCAAGTTTTCTTTTCCAATCTGCATCTTCCTTTTTGTAGTTATATGTCAGTTCTTCTCCTTCAAGTATATCGCGTATAGCAACGTCTCGCGCGTAATCATCGGCGGGGTTACTATCAGCGATATTTGGACTGTCAGAGTGATTCATAAACCTCGCATCATCAAAACATAATACGTACTTCCCGTTACTGTAATTTTTATAACAGTAGTTCAAAAATTGATTGCAAGCTGGTTTAGATAATGACCTTAAGCCTTCCTCTGTTACTTCTACGTCGAACTCTGGCTTAAACTCCCACGTAGCCATTCCCTTCGGAATAGACTCGGCGGCAAACAATCCGATGCCGTGGATTTTACTGGGGCCGATTTTTGTTTTGACGAGAAGCATGGGCGCGCTAGCGGTTGTTAAACATCTTTTTTAACTTCCGCGCAAGCGAGTTGTCGAGTTCCTGTCCGCCGTCAATGGTTACGCGCGCTCCGGCGATGAGCGCGGAGTTGATGATTTCTTCAATATGGTCTTTCGCAGCAAAGGATTTCACGACCCTTGAAGCGAGTCCAGTATCCAATGGCCGCGCGAATTCAACCTCTATCCATCTGCCGCCGCTATTTTTCACTGTCAGTTTTTCAAAAGCGCGGATGATTTTGTCGGCGCGGGCAATATCGCCGGTTTTACGAAGCAGAGCGGCAAAGCGCTTTACAATCTCGTCTCTTTTCCCGGACGGAGCGTGGCTTACGGCGTCGTGGAGAGCGATAGCATATGCTTCGGGCGGGTATTTCATGCCTCTTTACCGATTAACTCCACGGCGCGCTCAACCAATTTTTCGTCAATGGCTTTGGGGTCAAGCTCCACTGTCTTGGCGATGGCCGCGCGGACGAGCGCCCCGGCTCTCAAAGTAAGCTCGGCCATTTGCTCATGTTTTCTCCGTTCGGCTACGGCCAGGGCTTCTTTAAGGGTGGTTTCGGCCTTCTTCTGGGCTTCGGCGGATATTTCAGCGGCCCTTTTCTTGGCCTCGCTTTCCGCGGCCGAGATGACGCCAAGAGCGTTTTTGTCGGCTGCGGCGAGTATGATTACTCTCTCGCCTTCAATCGCGGCCAGGCGCCTTTCGGTTTCTTCCGCGCCTTTGAGTCCAAGCTTTATTTTCTTCTGCCTTTCCTCCATCACGCGCAAGAGCGGACGATAGACGAAAAAAGTCAGCACGGCCAATAAAACAAAAAAATTGACTCCTTGAGAAAGAAGGAGCCGCCAGTTCACCCCAAGCTGGCTTAGAATCTCCGACATTGCTTATTTTAACTAGCGAGGAGCAAAATGAAAACTTGTTTTCATTTTGTCCGAGTCCCGCTTATAGCGGGATTGCAACAAAGAGTTTAATACCCTTTATTCAACGAACTTCAGTATGAGCGATATGACCAGGGCATAGATGGCAATGGCCTCGGCGAAAGCGATAGCGAGAATCATCGCTGTTTGGACTTTGGGCGCGGCCTCGGGGTTGCGGCCGATGGCGTCGGCTCCTTTAGAGCCGATCCAGCCGATGGAAACGGCGGGCGCTATGGTGCCGATGGCCATGACGGCCATTATGGCGAAGAGTTTTGCTGATTCAGGTTCCATTAGTTTGCGGTTAACTTCTAAACTTTTTGACCTTTTTTTGTCGCAGTTGAATGGGGAATTTCAGTGCGCCGGTTCCTCGTTCACCGCCATGGCAATGAAAACCAGCGTCAGCATTGAAAATATAAACGCCTGGATGAAGCCGACAAAGACTTCCAGAAACATAAAAGGCAGGGGCAGGAAATAGGGCGCGAGGAAGCCGACGATTACGAGCAATACTTCCCCGGCAAATACATTGCCGAACAGCCGGAAGGAGAACGATACTATCTTAACAAATTCGGAAATAAATTCAAGAAGGCCGGTGAAGGAAAGTATCGGGTTCCTGACGGTGAAGAATTTGGCGAGGTGCCGCCTCGCGCCGACGGCCGTCATGCCTATAAAATTCACGCCAAGAACGGCAATGATGGCGAGAGCCATGGTAAAATTCAGGTCGCTCGCCGGCGAGCGGAAAAGGGGGATGAGGGCTTCTTCGCCGCCGTGCCCCAGCGGAGCATTGACGTTTCTTATGCCGAGCGGGCCGATAAACGGCGCGAGACCAAGCCAGTTTGAGGTGATAATAAAAAGGAAAATGGTTGTTACGAGCGGCAGATATTTTTCCGAGAGGCGGCGCGAGCCCAGGATATTATCCATCAATTTTAGGACTTCCTCCAAAAACATTTCGAAGAATCCTTGAAGCTTGCCGGGGACCGGGGCTATCCGCTGGTATAGAGCGAAAGCCAAGCCAAGGAGTGCTGCCAGTGAAACGAGCGACAACAAAACAGAGTTGGTTACCGGCCAGCTCCCGATGCGGAATATCTCCTCGGCCTTGATGGTGATTTCGTGCATATGCAATTTGGCAGTTTACTACAAATCATCTTGTTTTTCAATCCGCAAAGAACTTCTTAATTTTTTTGTAGAACACTGGTTTCATGGCGTTGCGCGAGGAAAGATGGCCGCCCTTTTTCAGGAGTACCAGCTTGGCTCCGGTTGCCTTGGAGAATTTTTGAGCCGGTTTCCATTTCACGACTTTATCGTCTTTGGCGTGGATGATGAGTAGTTTACGCCCGTCGATTTTGTTTGCTTCGGCTATTGGGTTGTAGAATTTTCCCGTTTTTAGTTTGTCCCAATCGGTTTGTGCAAAACGATACCCTTCGCCGAAGGCCTGTTTTGCGAATTTGCCAATCCAGTCGATGGGCTCGATGGTTTTTTCCTGTGACAACCAGTCAATAACCGGCGAGAAGGCCACGGCTTTGGTCACGCGTTTATCGGCTGATGCGAGAATTACCGCCGGGCCGCCAAAGCTTGAGCCGATGATGAAAACTTTTCCCGGTTTGACTTTACAGATTTTCCCCTTTTCCCAATCCACTCCCTCGTATAAACTCTTAAAACCGCGCGGCAGTTCGGAAACAATATCCAGAATGTCCAAATGCGGCGATTTTTGCAAAAACTTTCCGCCGCTTTCCCACGAGCCGCGGTAGCGTGGATGGAAAACCCAATAACCCTTCTTGGAGAAAAATTCCATGAGGGTTTTTTTGGATGGCACGCTCGGCATGCCATCGCAAAGAATGATCACCTTATCCCCCGCTCCGCGCTTTTTCGTTTTGCGCTTTTGAGGCGGGAGAAACTCGGCGACTATATCTTTCTTGAATCTAGTCCGCAAGGTGGGCATGGTTCGGGTCTAACAGTTCTTCAATTGAGTGATTGACAAGGGTATTGATATCAAAGAAATGGAAGAAGCCGTGAAATTTTTTATTGCTCATTAACAATGGCAGCCAGTATTGGTCATCCGGCCACATTTCGCCGTAAGGGACTTGTCTTTTTGAAAACCATTGCGGCCGCATTTCTTCGGTCTCTTGGGGCGTGCCGGCGAAATCGGCTACGGAGAAAACGTGGACTTCCAAGATATCGGGCTGGCCCGAGAAAAGAAAGCTCAAGAGTCCCCGTTTGCGGATGGCGAGCGCTTTTACTCCGGCTTCTTCAGTAATTTCTCTTAATGCCGCGTCCTTTATGGATTCGTTCCCGCGCACTTTTCCGCCAAAGCCGTTCCAGCGGCCTTGCCCAAAGCCGCGTTTTTTCATGCCTAAAAGAATCCGGGTTTCATCGTGAAGAAACGAGAGTGTCATTAACCGCTTCATTCCTCCAGTTAAGCACGGAAAAGGCCGGCTTTCCAGCAGTTTTTGCCGTCAAGAAGCCGGCCGACCATTTCAGAAGTTGGATAGACTATTGAGCGTGTTGAGATAGCTCGGTATAACGAAAGCGAGCCCAATGAGCGGAATGACGGTAAAAGCGATGGCGATGATCAGCATCCACAAAAAATACTTTCGTATTTTTTCCGTGGAGCGATACACGGCTTCCAACATCTTCGCGTTTTCCTCCACTTTTCTCAAAATTTCTTGTTCCATATTGCTGTGGTTTATTATTGACTTAATTGTTACTTTATGTTAATCATTGTTGTACCAAATAGCAGAATTGCCTCTTGCCCTAAACTCATAAGCCCTATAGGCGGGGTTTAAGGCAGGAGGGAACGGGCACGATTGGTGCCGGCGGCGTGGTCGCGCCGCAAAGCTGATCCTCTCTCCTCGCAAAGAAACATGAGGGCGATAGGATTCGCGGCAATAATCATCGTGCTCGGCATATTCCTTCCTCGCGTTTTGGGCGCGATGGAAGGTTTCCTCCTGACCGTTCTTTCCAAGGCTACGGCGTTTATCGGCAGTCTGCCGAATTCGCCATTCTAGCCGGCCGAGCGCCAAGGCATCCCCAAAACGGGATGCCTTATTTTTTGCTTTCAATGTTTAGACAAACGGAATTGATGCAGTATCTTTGGCCTCCCGGACCCGGGCCGTCTTGAAAAACGTGGCCGAGGTGCGAGCCGCACTTCTTGCAGAGCACTTCCACTCTTTGCATGCCTTGTGTCAGATCCTCGCGAAGTTCAATGTTCTCGCGGTTGGCCGGTTCGGTGAAACTCGGCCAGCCGGTGCCGGAATCAAACTTGGTGTCGGATGAAAAAAGTTCGGCGCCGCAGGCCGCGCACCTGTACATCCCTTTCTCATGAGAGTCGTAATACTTGCCGGTGAACGGCGGCTCGGTGCCTTTTTCGCGCATGACGCGATACTGCTCGGGCGTGAGCTTCGCCTTCCACTCCTCATTTGTTTTAGACATTTTTTGTTCTCCGGCCACGCTTTTAATTATAAACTGCGCTGTGATGGTTTGCACGCTCCGCGAGGCGTTTATATATCTTATCTTTTTCCGGGGGTGATATGCGCGATCTCCTTACTGCCGCTTGAAGTACGGCAATTGTTTTGTCATAGGTTTCGCGGTCGACTGGGTATGGTGTGGCGTCCTTGCCGCCGTGGGCGAAGGAATAGCGCGCCGGATCTCCGTAGGAGGGCTTGGCGCCGTAAATCACTTCGCCGACGAGAGCAAGCGCCCGCACAGTCTTCGGCCCGACGCCTTCCATAGCGACAAGTTCTTCGTAAGTTCGCGGTCTTATGAAAGTAACTTTGGCGAGGACTTTGTCGAGATAACGGCTCTTGGAAAAATCCTCGCCGACAACCGGGTGGTATTTAAA
>CAZKCN010000010.1:0-10065 GCA_964551555.1 uncultured Candidatus Saccharibacteria bacterium
TGGCCGGCAAGATTTTACGGGCTCTCGTCAAATCCAAAACCCGCGAGCAATCTTTAGTTTTAGCTTTGCGCGGCGAGCTCGGCAGTGGCAAAACCACTTTCGTTCAAGGTTTAGCCAAGTCTCTTGGTCTTGACGAAAAAATCCAAAGCCCCACCTTTGTATTGATGCGCGGCTATGCACTGCCTAAAAAGATTAAAATTTTTCGGCACTTTCTACATATTGACGCTTATCGCCTGACCCGAGCCGCTGAAGTAAAGCACTTCGGCTTTCGCGAAATGCTTAAAGACAAAGATGCACTTATTGCCGTTGAGTGGGCGGATCGGGTCAAAAAACTTATCCCCAAAAGAGCGGTATGGATACATTTTGGACATAAAGGTCAAAATGTCCGCAGGATTAATTTATCCGGGAACGCCGCGCCGAGAAAACTATGAGACGCGTTATCCTGATTGATTCACACGCCGTAATACATAGGGCCTTTCACGCCTTGCCGCCTTTGAATTCTCCCGACGGCGCGCCGACCAACGCCGTTTACGGGTTCGCTTCAATTTTGCTGAAAATTTTGAGAGAACTTAAGCCGGACTACGCCGTTGCCGCCTTTGACCGTGAGGGAGAAACTTTCCGTCACCTTGCCTTTGAACGCTATAAAGCCCATCGCCAAAAAGCGCCCGACGAACTTTATAAACAAATCCCTTTGGTAAAAGATCTCTTGGGCGCGTTTGGTATTCCGGTGTTGGAGCTTGAAGGCTACGAGGCTGATGACATTATCGGCACGATTGCGGCACTCATTCGCCGCCGCCACCCTCGCGCCGAGGTTATCATCGTTACCGGCGACTTGGACGCTCTTCAGCTTGTGGACGAAAGGATAAGGGTTTTCACCATGAGAAAGGGGGTCAGCGATACGGTCCTTTACGACATTGCCGCGGTTAATGAAAGGTACGGCCTCCGGCCGAAACAGTTGGTGGACTTTAAGGGTCTTCGCGGCGATCCATCGGACAATATACCGGGAGTGAAAGGTATAGGCGAAAAGACAGCCGCCGATCTCCTGAAAACCGGCGGCAGCGTAGAGGGGGTTTACAAAGCTCTTAAGAGCGGGGAGCTGAAGGTTCGTCCGGCGGTGGAGGCGGCGCTAAAGAGCCATGAGGCTGACGCGCTTTTTTCCAAGAGCCTTGCGGCCATAGACTGCCACGCGCCCATAGATTTTGATGTTGCGCGGGCTAAACTCCGCACCTCTCCGGAAACCGATGCGAAAGTCCGTGATGTTTTCCAGCACTTCGGTTTTTACAGCCTACTCCGTCGTCTGAAGGAGCCGGAAGCCGGGTCAAGCGTTCACGGGTCTTCGCTCGCCGCCGCGGACGCGGCCAGCCGCCGTTTAGTTGCTGCCAAATCTTTTCGCGAAGTGAAAGTCAAAGGCCCCTGTCTCGTGATGAAGAACCCCGAGAGCGAGTCGCTACTGGTGGCTTCAGACGGTCTGGTTTACGATTTACCGCTAAGCGGCGAGACGGCAAACAGGTTTAAGGCATGGATTGCTCGGCGGGAGAAGATCTATATCTTTGACGGCAAGCTGCTGATGGGCTTGGGGCTGGCGCTTGACCGCGAGAAGATGTTTGACCTTCTTTTGGGCTGGTGGCTCGCAGAACCCGGCCGTAAATCTTACGCCCCCGAGGTTATCGCCGCAAAGGAGCTTAAACTTCCCGGTTTGGATCAGCCGGCCGAAATAGCGGCGGCTTTGCTTGAGAGCGCGGAAAAGTTGGAGAAAAAATTGGCTGATGAAAAACTGCGCGACGTGTATGAGAGCATAGAAGCTCCGCTTGCGCCGATTCTTTATGCGATGGAGAAAAAAGGCATAAAGCTCAACATCAAGCCGCTGCTGGCTTTGTCAAAAAAAATTAAGGGCGAGCTTGCTTCTTTGGAGGGGAAAATTTACGAAGCCGCCGGTCAAACCTTCAACATAAATTCTCCGCGCAAGCTCGCCGAAATTCTCTTTGATAAGCTTGGGCTATTGCCCAAAGGGATTCGCAAGACCGAGAAATCCGGCGTCCTATCAACCCGGGAAACCGAACTTCTTAAACTCAAGCGTTTTCATCCGATAATTGATGATATTCTTCGCTGGCGCGAAGCGGTGAAAATAAAATCCACTTACGTTGATACTTTGCCGAAGCTCGTAAGAGAGGACGGCCGGGTGCATAGCACTTGGAACCAAACCGGAACGGCTACCGGACGCCTCTCATCCCAAAATCCCAATTTGCAGAATATCCCGGTCAAAGGCAAGTACGGCGGCGAAATAAGAAAGGCCTTCGTTGCCGAGACCGGTTCCCGCCTTGCCGCTTTTGATTATTCCCAACTTGAGCTGCGCATAGCTTCGGAGCTTGCCGGAGACGAGCTGATGATAGAATCTTTTGCCAAGGGTTTGGATATTCACGTAAAAACCGCTGCCGAGATCAACGGCGTGGCGCTTGGGGAGGTAACGCCGGAGATGCGCAGGAAAGCCAAGACTTTGAATTTCGGGATTCTTTACGGCATGGGCTCGCGGGCTCTTGCCGAAGCCGCCGATATTTCAAGAGACCAAGCCGTAGTTTTTATTGAAGAGTATTTTAAAAAATTTACAGGTATTGCCCGATTTGTTGAAGCGACAAAAGATTTTGTCCGCACTCATGGCTACGTCCAAACGGTTTTCGGACGCAAACGCTTTTTCCCCGATGCTTCTTCCACTAATTTTAGAATTCAGCGGGAGATAGAAAGACAGGCAGTCAATCACCCGGTGCAGGGGACCGGGGCGGATATAATGAAAAAAGCCATGATCAGCATTCACGACTTTATTCAAGAAAACAATCTTGCCGGCAAGGTTAGTTTGCTGGTGCAGGTTCATGACGAACTCATTATTGAAGTTGATAATGCGGTGGAGGAGGACGTTCTCAAAAATCTTTCATTATTGATGGAGGGCGCCTGGCGCGGTCGGGTCAGAATGAAAGTGGAATACACTTGCGGTTCTTCGTGGGCCGAACTAGGCTAGCCCGAAATGCCGCTTGAATTTTAGCTCCTCGGATATGGCTTCAGCGGTCACGAGCGCGATGTGATCGCTAAGATCAAGTTCTTTGGCCAGCGCATGTATTTCCGAGGAGCAGGGATAGGGGAAAATGAGGGCGCTTCGCTTGAATTCCGCGAAGCCGATCCGCCGGAGGTGATAACGGAAAGCTTCGCGATTTTTCTTTTTAGCCTCGGGGATGTCAAAAAGGATTAGCCGCCATTTGCCGTCCCACTTTTCGGGTTTTGCCTCCAGTGCGGCGGCGGCCGCTTCTCTGCCGGCAGGGTTTATGGCGATAGTTGTAGCGCCATCAGGACCTTCTCGGATGTTTACCAGCCCGCGCTTGTAAAGAAGCTTTATGGCGTATAGAACAGTTTTTCGATGGATACCGGACCATTGCTTACGATCTCCTGAAATAATCTTGAAATATCCCCGTGGAGAGCGCATAAATTTTAAAATACCGCTCTCGGCGATAAGCAGAAGTATTCGCTTGGCCATCCTGGGCAAGCTCCTTGCCATATAACCTCAAGTATATACCGCAGGGAATTTGATGCAAATTAGATAATAATTCTGCTGACGCAGATTATTTATCCGTTTAGATTTTGGAAACGCCGATTTAACTAGTTAAACAAACCGCCTGCACGGGACAAGAGTCGGAGGTGAAGGATTTTTGTCAAAATAAATTAAAAGCCGTGCTTTTAAAGTAAGGGGAGATCTAACTGGATTTGCCCCTAAACGAGATTATTTCTAGCGGCTTGTTTATATTCTCCTCCAATTATTCCCTAGCTGCGGGCGTAATAAGCTAAAGGGAATCTCATAACTATTTCAGAAGAAGCGATAACTCCCAGCCAATCCTGCAAAATCTTGCTTTTTTGGCTGTCGTATATCTATCGTATATCATATCGTATACCTAAATTAGGCTTAAATGGGGCCGTAAACTATTGCTCTTTACTCCCGCACAATGCCATGGATATTGCCCTGACTATCTGGACAAGCGGAGCTACTTGAGGTTTTGAGTAACCTCGGGCATAATTAGTTGTCAGGGATTTGAGATATGATCTTTTTTCTTTGCGGTGAGGATACTTACCGCAGTCGCAGGAAATTGAATGAAATTATTGTTGAATTTAGGAAAAAAATCCGCGGCGGCTTAGGTTTTATACGAATTGACGCGGAGGAGAACTCGGAAGCGGTTTTATTGGGCGTTGGTCGCACCGGTTCGCTTTTTTCGCAAAAAGAATTGGTGATTATTGAGAATATTGATGCCGCTAGCTTATTGGTTAGAGAGTATGTGGGGAAAAAACTTCCCCAATGGAGGAAAAGCCCTGATTTAACAATTATTTTTTGGGAAGCCGAGGTTGATGCAAAGAGCGCGCTGATTAAGGATATAGCCAAGAACGCGGCGAAAGCCCAGGAGTTTAAACCCCTTTCGCCAGTGCGGGTTGATGCGTGGATTTTGGCGGAAGCGTCCCGGTTGAATTTGCGGCTTAATTTGCAGGAAAGACGCATGCTGGCTTTAAAATGCGGTAGAGACCTTTGGGCGGTTGCTAATGAACTTACTAAGGTCCGCGACGGCTGGGAAATTTCCCGCGAGACTGGCGAGGAAAATAGAATTTGGGATTTTACCGATGCTTTCTTGGGAAATAGGCGCTCGGCATTCCGGCCGCTTATGAGTCTTGTGGAGTCGGGCCAGGAAACCTATTATCTTATCGGTGCGCTCGCCGGCGCGGTGAGTAATTTAGCAAGGATCTGGCATGGCGCCGCTTCGGGTCAGATTCCTAAGGCGACAGCGGGAATGAACCCCTATGTCGCTAGAAAAAACATTGAACTTGCGCGGAAAATTGATGCCGAAAAATTAAGGCGGATTTTTGAAGCGACCCTTCAGGCCGATGTTGAAACCAAGACCGGCAAACTGCCTCCGCCCCTGCCGGTGATTAAACTGGTTTTGGGGTAGGCGGTGACATGAAAGCAGCCGCGTTAGGCGGCTGCTTTTTTGATGAGTTTCGCGAGGCGGGATTTCAGGCGCGCGGCTTTGTTCTTCTCTATAACTTTGGTTTTGGCCGCCTTGTCCAAAGCCTTATAAACTAACGGCAGAAGTTTAAGCGCATCATTCAGTTTTTTAGCCGCAACAAATTTTTTCGCTCGTTTTAGAACGCTTTTATAGGCCTCTTTTTTCTTGAGGTTTCTTCTGCGCCGTTGTTTGGATTGGCGGAGCGCTTTTTCGGCCGATTTAGTTATGGGCATGTTTTCTCGCTTCGCTCGGTCAAATGCAAAGTTCAAAATGCAAAGTGCAAAATGACGGGCAGAGCTAAAAGTTGGTTGACAGTTTTTAAGGGTATATTGTTTTAGCCGCTTAGTCAAATCAAACAAGAACTACTTGCGGTATTTTCTGATTCGGTCGCGGATTCTCGCGGCCAATTCAAAATTCATGTCTTTAGCGGCTTTTTTCATTTCGCGTTCAAGCGCCAAAATCATCTCGCGGGTCGGGCCGGCGGGCAGGAAGATTTCCTCCTCTTTTTTGGGCGTCAGTTCTTCGAGGAGCGACTTCCTAATAGCTTTCTCAATCTTTTGGGGCGTTATGTCGTGCTCGCGGTTGTATTTTTCCTGAATTTTGCGGCGGCGCGCCGTTTCGTCCATCGCCTTTTTCATTGATTCAGTGGCGGTGTCGGCGTAAAGAATCACCGTGCCATCGGTGTGGCGCGCCGCCCGGCCGATGATCTGAAGAAGCGTCGTTTCGTTCCGCAAAAAACCTTCTTTGTCCGCGTCCAAGATGGCGATGAACGAAACTTCCGGCAGATCCAAACCCTCGCGGAGGAGATTTATGCCGACGAGCACGTCATGCTCGCCTTCGCGGAGCTTCTTTAATATATCCGGGCGATCTAGAGTCTTAACTTCGGAATGGAGGTACTCGGCTTTGACGCCCGCTTCGGAAAGATACTCGGCGATGTCTTCGGCCAAGCGCTTGGTCAGAGCCATAACCAGCGAGCGCTCTTTTTTCACGATGCGTTTTTTGATTTCGGCGATGACGTCCCTTATTTGATTTTTAGTGGGTCGGACTTCAATTTTAGGATCAAGGACGCCGGTCGGACGGATGAGCTGTTCGGCGATGTGATCTTTCGACTTAAGAATTTCATATTGCGAAGGCGTGGCCGAGGCGAATAATATGCGTTTAGCTTTCTCGTTGAACTCTTCAAACTTGAGCGGGCGGTTATCTACGGCTGATGGCAGGCGGAAACCATACTCCACCAGCGTTTCCTTTCTCGCGCGGTCGCCATGATACATGCCGCGCAGTTGCGGTAAAGAGACGTGCGATTCGTCAATTATAGTCAGAAAATCATCGCCGAAGCGGTGGCGGTAGTAGTCAATGAGTGTGAAGGGCGGAGAACCGGTGGGGCGGAACGAGAGATGCCGCGAGTAGTTTTCTATACCGCTCGCATAGCCGGTGTGCTCCAGCATTTCCATATCAAAGTCAGTCCGCTCGCTGAGCCGCTCGGCCTCCAAAAGTTTGCCTTCTTTCTTGAATTTAGCGAGTTGTTCTTTTAACTCTTCTTTTATGTTACGTATGGCCAGTTTGAGTTTGGCGCGCGGGGTGACGAAGTGCTTGGCGGGGAAGAGTTTGAAGGCGGGGGTAGCGGATAGGGGATGGGGACTGGCGAGGCCGATTTTTTGGAGGGAGATTTTCGCAATTTCGCCGCGATCAAGCTCAATGATCAATTTCTCCTCGCCCGATGGAAGGTAAATCTCAATGGCGTTCTCGCGCACGCGGAAGTTGCCCTGTCGCGGATCAAAATCATTTTTGGAGTACTGCAACAAAACCAGATCGCGGGCTATCCGACGAAGATTGGCTTTCTCGCCGACTTTGAAATCAATGGCTATTTTTTCGTACTCCTCCGGATCGCCGATGCCGTAGATGCAGGAAACCGAGGCGACGATGAGAACGTCGTCGCGGGTGAGCAAGCTTGCGGTTGAGGCATGGCGCAAAGAGTCAATCAGTTCGTTTATCTTGGCATCCTTTTCTATGTATGTATCGCTTTGGGGGATGTAGGCCTCGGGCTGGTAGTAATCATAGTAGGAAACAAAATAATGCACGGCGTTTTCAGGAAAAAATTCCTTGAATTCCTGATAGAGTTGCGCGGCAAGGGTTTTGTTGTGGGAGATGACGAGGGCCGGCTTTTGCAGTTTTTCCACAAGGTTCGCCATCGTAAAAGTTTTTCCCGAGCCGGTTACGCCGAGAAGAGTTTGATGGGATGCTCCGGCGCGAAAATTAGTCGCGAGTTTACCGATCGCCTGCGGCTGATCCCCTGTGGGCTTAAAATTTGACCTAAGTTTGAATTCCATATTCCTTAGCTTATGATGAAGCCATGATTGCTTTTGTTGAAGGTGTTGTCGAGCTCAAGGGCGAAAAGTTCGTCTTGCTTGATGCCGGCGGCATTGGCTACCGCTTATTTGCGAGCCCGGAGACACTGCGTAAACTACCGGAAAAAGGCCAAAAGATCAAGCTTTTCACCCATCTTTACCAGCGCGAGGACACCCAAGAGCTTTACGGATTTTTGAATTACGCCGAGCTTGAGTTTTTTGAGACGCTGATTCAGATTTCAGGCATCGGGCCGAAAAGCGGACTTGGCATTATGTCCATTGCTCCACTTGACACGCTTAAAAAGGCCATCGCTAGCGGCGACACTTCTTATCTTACGCGTGTCTCGGGTATCGGGCGCAAAACCGCGGAGAAAGTTGTTTTGGAGCTTCGCGAAAAAATGGCCGGCAAGGGCATATCTTCGGTTGCGGCACCGGAATTAAAAGAGGAAGCCGACGCGCTTGACGCCATGATTTCGTTGGGTTATTCGCAATCCGAAGCGCGCGAGGCGTTGTCGCAAGTGCCGAAAGATGTTCAAGATGCGAGCGATCGGGTGAAGCAAGCATTACGACAGCTGGGGAGCCGCGCGAAGTAGATCATGTCATTTTTACAATCCCGCGAATGGGAAGAAATTCAAAAAAAGATGGGCCGGCTGACACGACGCATCGGGCCGGTTTTGGTTATTGAGCACGGCCTGCCTTTGGGGTTTAAATATTTGTATGCGCCGCGGCCGGAGAGCTTGGGCCGCGAGTTTTTTAGCGGAGCTCGGGAGATGGCGCGAGAATCCGGCGCGCTTTTTCTGAAAGTTGATCCGGCAGAATCCTTCGGCGCGGACTTAACCGATAGCGTTGAATCCTTTTCGCTGCAGCCGCGGCTTGCTGTTTTGATTGACTGCCGGAAAAGCGATGAAGAACTTTTACAGAAGATGCACCCGAAGACGCGCTACAACATCCGTGTTGCCGAGCGGCACGGTGTTTCTCTGCGGCGGGTCTTGCCTGATGAGGTCGTAAGCGGACTTGACTCATTTTGGGAACTGGCGGCCGAAACGTCAAAGCGCAACGGTTTTTCGCTCCACTCTCGCAATCACTATGGCCTTCTTCTCGGAGTGAAAAGCGAAGCTTTTCAAAATCAGCTGTGGCTGGCCGAGTACCGGGGCAAAGTTTTGGCCGCGGCGATAATTAATTTTTATCGCCCGTCGGGTTTGGCCACCTATCTTCATGGCGCCTCATCGGGTCAGCATCGCGAGGTGATGGCCTCGCATCTTTTGCACTGGGGGGTTGCTAAGGCCGCGAAAAAAGGCAATTTTGCGAGATACGATTTCGGCGGCACCGACGAAAAGCGCTGGCCGGGGGTGAGTCGTTTCAAAAAGGGCTTCGGCGGTGATATCATTGTCTTTCCGGAATCGCGGGACTTTGCGTTTCGGCCGGCGCTCTACCGGCTTTACCGTCTCCAGCATAAACTGCGTCATTTAGTTTAATTATGAACTACCAAAAACCGGAAAAATTAAAGCAAGGCGATACTGTGGCGATTGTATCTCCGTCTTGGGGAGGCCCTAGTGTTTTCCCGCACATATACGAGAACGGTCTTAAAGTTTTGCGTGAATGGGGTTTGAAAGTAAAAGAATTTCCTACGGCTAGAGCCGACGCCAGTTTTTTAAGAGCAAATCCGCAAGTTCGCGCAAAAGACATCAACGACGCTTTCGCCGATGCGGATGTTAGGGCCATTTTCGCCTCAATCGGCGGCGATGATTCTGTGCGAATTTTGCCTTTTGTAGACAAGAAGATTGTCACAAGCAATCCAAAAATCTTGATGGGCTACTCTGACACCTCGACACTCCATGTATTTTTAAACTTGCAAGGGCTTGTAAGTTTTTACGGCCCATCAATTATGGCCGGCTTTTCGCAGATGGCGAGTTTACCGGGAAGTTTCAAAAATCATGTTCACGAGATTCTCTTTGAGCCGAAAGAAAGTTACGAGTACAAACCATATGGCAAATATTGTGATGGCTATCCCGACTGGGCGAATAAAGACAATCTCGGAAAAGTTAATCCGATGAGAGAGGATAATGGCCGGCGGTGGTTACAAGGCGACTCCAAGGTACAAGGAGAATTGATTGGCGGCTGCATCGAAGTTTTGGAAATGATGAAAGCGACTGACTTTTGGCCGCCGCGGGAATTTTGGAAGGGAAAACTACTTTTCCTTGAAACTTCCGAAGAAAAGCCGTCAATCCACTACGTTGATCATGTTTTAAGAAATTATGGAATGCTAGGAGTATTTGACCAGATAGGTGGATTTATTTTCTCTCGAGCAAGAGATTATTCTGACGCAGAAAAAGCAGAGTTAGAGGAGAAAATAGTTTCTATTGTGGTTAACGAGTTCGGCAAGCCGGATTTGCCTATTGTTGCAAACTTTGATGTCGGGCATACCGATCCTCAATTAGTTTTGCCGCTTGGGGTGAGAGCAGAAGTTGATTGCTCGGCAAAACGAGTAAAGTTAGTAGAATCTTGGCTGAAATAATTTTGAACATCATAAAGGCGAAAACTTTTGAATTGGCAGTGTACGAAAAAGGTGATCCCAATTCGCCAAAACTTGCGATTATCGTACCCGGCAGGTTAGACACCAAAAATTATGTTCACAACACCAGTTTAGTTGATTTTTTGGCGAGCCGAGGTTATTTTGCGTTGTCATTTGA
>CAZKCN010000011.1:0-9207 GCA_964551555.1 uncultured Candidatus Saccharibacteria bacterium
GAGAAGTTCCAACAACACTTTCAACCGTCACCCTTGAATGTGAACTGAACATAAATCACCTTTATCACTGGATCCCTCGATTATCCTTTTCAAAAGCGCTTTAGGCTTCTGAGTTTCAAAACCAACTCTTTCTGCACTTGGACCCGGAAAATTAATTGTCCATACATCATCAGCCGCAACTCCCCGTTCGTCAGGAATACTTTTAAAACTCCCCCTCTGAATAAAGCCTCGTTCTTCGTGGGCTCTTCTTGAGGCTTCTGCATACTCCTTAAATTGCATGTTGTATTTATAGTCATCACTTTTGGCGTACCAAAAAATCACGTCATGCATTCGTTGATATGCCTTTGATTCCGCAGTCCAGCGATTGTAATGCCAAATAATCTGATTAATCAAACTTTCCTTTCCAAAAATCTCATCCATCATCACTTTCACATAATGCCCCACGTGCCAATCAAGATGCACATACATTGAGCCGTCGGGCGCGAGGAGGCGTTTCATCAGTTGCAGGCGCGGGTAGAGCATATCAAGATACGAATCCGTGCCGCCAGCCCACGTATCTTTGTAAGCGAGCCGCTCAATGACGCTCGGCTCTTTGGTCATCTCCGTACCATCAACTTTTATTTTGTGCGAATAGTCGGCTTTGGAATCAAACGGCGGGTCAATGTAGATGAGATCGATTTTCCCCTCGTACCCTTGGGCCAAAAGCGCCTGCATCGCAAGCAGATTATCGCCCCAGATGAGGCGATTCATCTTTTGCTTATCAATCTCGTCCTCGCCAATGAGCTTGTCGCGGAACGAAAACGGCAGTTGCCCGGCTTTTTCGGGATTGGGGATTACGACCTCGGCGGTCTGAAACTCAATGTCTTTCGGATTCGGCGCCCGCTTCGGTTTTGTATCCCAAACGATTCGTGCCGAGTCTTTTTTTCGGTGATTATTCATACCTATCCAACTAATAGGACTATTTTCTGACGCGAAGCAGATTCAAAACATCGCTCTTCCTATACCGCCTATCTCTCCTTTTTCCAAACCGTATCGCTTTAAGCACGCCTTGCCGATCCCAGTTTCTGAGGGTGTTCGGATGGCAATTTAAAATCTCGCACGCTTGTTGCAGAGTTAGGATCTCGTGGTAATCAGCCTGCTTCTTAGCTTGTTTCGTCATGAAAGATAACTTACCATAAATCTACAACGGAAACATCAATTACACAAAGATTAAAATGAAAAACCAATGGCCGCCGCAACCCCCTTCCAGCAACTCGTAGACATCATTGATGCCATTCTCGTCAAAAACCAAACCGCACCGCAGGACGGGGAGATCTCCATTCACGCCGCCGAAGTTCCGTCGCTCCCCCAAAATGTATTTGGTAGTAAGGCAATAGGAAGTTTATTGGAAAACCTTAAACAAGAAGGTACTATTACCGCTTTTGAGTACAGAGGTGATTTCTATGTAATCCCAAAGCTCAATAGGGCTACTGAGAAAAAGTTGCTTTTGGCGTTTTATAAAGCGGAGACAAAAAATTCAGTTTTGAAGCAGGCGGGGGCTGGAAAATTCTGGCCGAAAAGTTGCCTAATTCTAACTAGCTGCGGGGGAAGGAGTCGGACCTTCATACTGGGCTTTTCACCCCGCCAAATTTATGTGCTGCCTCTCCAAAACTGGGGAGCCAGGGATCGAACCTGGAATCTTTCGCTCCAAAGGCGAACGTGTTACCAATTACACTACTCCCCAATATTTTCTTTCTCCAAAAATAATCTAATCCAGGCCGCAATTTTTCGGTTTAAGTTCGTGCTTCTCTTCACACTTACTGTTATCAGTCCGTGATATTTACCATTGACATTCTTCCGGTTCGTCGCAATTTTATTTTTCTTAAAATACGTCGCCCCGACTCTAAACGGCATGAGCTGTTGATTCCAATAGTTGACCGCCTCTTTTACCTTGCCGCCTTGATGTATATACAGTTCACATTTTATATCTTTATGTACTATCCCGCATATTTTGGTCAGCCATTTTAAAAACAGTTTTACCATTCCGCTATCCGAATTACTAAATTTCACACCCTGGGATACATTGGTTGCTTTCTGCTTCGCACCTTCCGCCCAGTAAAGCATTACCCCGGCAAGCCAGAGTGGTTTACCGCTCAATTGAGCAATCTCTTTTTCGGCAAAGAATTCTACTGAACGAGTTGAGGTGAGACGCTGTTCTCTCCTTTTTGCCGCACCGCGTAACCCAGCCATTCGGCGTTTTTCAGACAGCGCTTGTTTTTGCCTTTTTGCAAGGCCAATATCTCTAAGCCAAAATGAAAGCGTAGATTTCGCAACTGGGATTTGAGAAAGGATTTCCCTATATGATAATCCTTTTCTACGGAGTGTAATCGCTCTTTCTTTTCTTGTTTCCTTTTGAACCATGGTAGTATTTATTTAAAATATACTACCCAGGTTCGAAATAATCAACGGTGGGCAAGTTAGACGACCCCGCAATATCAGCTCCATTCATAACCCGCGGCCTTTCACCATACCTCTTTACCTGCTGGCTTACCCCATTGCAACTCCCCATGCAGATTTTCCGGCGTAATCCGTCTCACCAGCGCTTCGAGCGTCAAACGCTTGCGCTTATACGGCTTAACTAAGCGGGGTCGCGCATTGGACTTCAAAAACTTACGTTCCATAAAACTACACCTTCGGCCCGGCTTCGCGGCCGAGCCGCAGTGAAATGATTGTTACGATAACCGTAATCACGACGGCATAGCCGAACTTGGCGATAAGCGAGCCGCGCGACGGGCCGAAAATTTCGGTGAAAAGCGATTGGATCGCCTCATTCCACGCGAGCGCGGCGACAAAACCAAAACCGGCCAGCAGAAAAGTAACCGCCTTGTCAAAAACCGCTTTCGGCAACTTCGGCTTACCCCCATCCATAGAAATGCCAAATGATGAATGCTAAATGCTGAATACGGCGACTGTCTCAAAAATACTAAACGTCAAATAATGCTGAATAATGTTCTACTTCTTCGCGTTGAGGATGATGCGCGACAGTATTTTGATGATCTCCTCACACTCTTGCGAATGCCTATTATACTCTTCTTTTGCGAGAAAATCAAGATCAAAAGAGAAATTAATCCAAAACTTCGTTTCGACCGCTGATTTCTTTGCGATAGAGATGAACTGAATAAACTCTTTCTTTGACACTCCCGCGCCGCCCTCAAAGATATTTGCCGGGATTGAAGTGCTAGAGCGGATCAGTTGCGAAATCACCGCAAATCCTTCGGAGGTTTTGGGGAACTTGCGCGTAGCTCTGACAATCTCCAGCGCAAAATTATACGTTCGTTGTCTGATATCCTCTCCACGGTTATTCATAATTCGGTATTCACAACTCACCGTTGGTTATTTACCATTCATAACGTCGTTATTTGTCATTCATCATTTATCATTCAGCATTTTGTATATTACATCTTTCCTCTCCACCGCCACTTCCCAGCCGCGTTTTTTGGCCTCGCGGTAGAGTTTCATTGACGGATTGAAAGCGATCGGGCGCTCTACCATTTTCAAAAACGGAATATCCGATTCGGTGTCCCCCACTCCGACCGAATCTTCCAGAGTCAGTTCCTCCTTCTCTATCGCGCGCTTAAGAACTTTGCCCTTGTTGTAAATGATATCCTCGTAAAGCACGCGGCCGGTGAAGCGGACGCGTTTATCCACCTCGTAGACCTGGGCATAAACCTTGTCAAAGCCAAGCGATTTGGCAAAGGGCGCCACCGCCTCATAAGGAGAGTGGGAAATGGCCAGGAGAAAATGGGTTTTATCAAGCTTCTTGACTAAATCGCGCGTAAAGCGGTAAAGCCGCACTTTATGAAAGCCAACCACCTTCTCGGCCACGCGCCACACCTCGGCGCGCCGCACTCCTTGAATATACTTGCGGTAAGCAAGAATCACGTTAGAGATAAATTCGTAGTACGAAAATCCGCTTTTGGCCGAACCGGCCCTGGCCTGCCACCTCTTCCACGAATCGGCGTAGTGATTTTTGGCTTCTTTCGGAAAAATGCCTTCGGCAACAAGCGATTCAACCATTTCAATCAAAAGCGAGGAGCGAAAAATCGTTCCGTCTATATCAAATATGGCTACCTTCTCAAGTTTTATTTGCGGATGCGCCATTTATAATGTTTATCAGCGCTAACTCCAAAGGCAACTGCGGTATCGGTGACCGTTTTGAGGCGCCGATGGACTCAATCAGCCGGACAATGGCATCGGCCAGAGCATCCGCCGAGTAGGCGGCGAGGTGTAGCGATAATTCCCGCGATTCGTCGGGCAGCAAACTCGCCGCCGAAACGGCGCCGCCCGACGGCGAAGAGGATGTTTTGGCCAGAAGCGCGTCGCGGAAGAAGGTTACGAGCAGTTTATTCAAATATTCCATCTCGTAGCCGTCGCGGTAAAGGCGGTTCAAAAGCTCTATCGCCCCGCCAAGATCCTTTTTGCCGATAAACTCAAACATCTGGCGAAGCGCTTCCCGCCGCGGGATGCCGAGAATTTCCTCAACCTCTTCGCGGGTGATATTTTTGTCCTCGGCGGCGATTATCTTGCCGAGCATGCTCTCGGCGTCGCGTATTGAACCTTCGGCCACAAAAGCGATGGCTTCGGCCGCATCGGGGGTAAGCTTGATTCTTTCCGCGCCGGCGATGGACAGAAGGCGGTCGCGAATGACCGCTTGGCGCGGACGCCGGAAATCAAAATGCTGGGTGCGCGAGACTATGGTCGGCGGGACCTTATCAAGCTCGGTCGTGGCTAAAACGAAAACCGCGTGCGCCGGCGGCTCCTCAAGGGTCTTGAGCAAAGCGTTAAACGCGTCTTTGGAAAGCTGGTGAACCTCGTCAATAATATAAACTTTCACGCCGCCGGCGACCGGAGCGAAGCGCACCGCTTCGCGGAGCTCGCGGATTTCGTCAATCCCGCGGTTGGACGCGGCGTCAATTTCGATAAGGTTGAGGGCGCGGCCGTCGTTGAAAGCCAAACATGAATCGCAGAGATTGCACGGCTTTCTTAGATCGCCGAGATTTTGACTATAAACTCTACTTTCAATGTTTCTTGCTAGAACCTGGCCGGGATTCTCGTCGAGCGTACAATTCACCGCCTTGGCGATGAGACGCGCGACGGTAGTTTTCCCCACCCCGCGCGGGCCGGAAAAAAGATAGGCGTGCGCCACCCGGCCGTTTTCAACCTGCCGGCGGATGACCGAAACAATGTGATCCTGCCCGGCGACCTCGGAAAAATCCTTCGGTCTATACTTGCGATAAAGCACCTGGTAAGACATAGCTAAAAGGTATAATATTAAACTAGGTATAACAAGGAACGGCTCGGACGAAGAAGGTTAAAACGGCCGAGTAACCCCAAGCCCTGAAGGGAGAGCAAACATGGTCGGTGAAACGTCGGTTTCCGACAGCATTACCGGCGAGTGGACCACCGTCCACAAGCTCTTTGACGAGATAGAACCGACTTTGCCGAGAACCGGCCAGCCGAATGCCATCGCCAAGATCCGCAATGCGCTCATGAGATCGCGGCTTGATGACGAGGTCTTGCGGTGGATTGACAAGAACATTGAGCGGGGCATTCTGCCTTATAACCCCGGCGGCGCCTCGCGCCTGCGAGCCGCTTTAGTAGAGGCGAGCCCCGATTTCAAGAGGATTGACCGCGAAGCCAGGGGCCGCGATCATCCCGAGTGGGAAGATGCGCACATTGCTACTACCGTGGAGGAGATGTTTGAAGCCTTTTGAAACCGGCGCAAGGGGGGAACCGACGGCAAACCGCGCGAGAGAAGCGCGGTCTTTTTTTGGCTCGGCTCTCGGAGGGGTCATCTAAAAACCCTTATTGCATCGTCATTGCGAGCCCCGAAGGGGCGTGGCAATCCCGTGTTTGAGCTATTTCCCTCGAGATTGCTTCGGGCTAAAGCCCTCGCAATGACAGTTTTTAGATGACCTTGAACAAACTGCCTGCAAACATCCGATCAAACGACCTCGGCCTTCTTGCGAAACACCAAAAACTTGTAGCCGGCGAAATTCCAGAGAAGACCGAAGACCGAAGATCCGGCGGCTGAAATACTAGCCCAGGCTCTCGCGTCAATACCTCGCTGCGGACCGAAAACATCATTCCAGAGATAGAAAGCTCCAACGTTGATGAATAGACCTGTAACCGAAACAACGAAAAACTGACCGAACTCGGCCCCGGCATGTTCAACCGAAAGCGATCGGAACGTCCAGAATTTATTCCAAAGGAAGCTGGAAACAACAGCCACCAGAAACGACGCCGCTTTGAAGGCGCTGGCAAAAAAACCTTCGGCGATACCGGTAGTTAAGATGAGCAGGTTCAGCACGCCGACATCTATGAGAAAGTTCAACCCGCCGACGAGAGCGAATTTGGCAAGCTGGTAGACGAAGGGCAAGATCCTGCCGACAACTATACCGGCAATCATCACCGCTAGAGTAAAAAGAGGAAAAATAAAAGGCAGATAGGCAAGATACCTCCGATAAGCCGCGGCCTGCGGCAGATCAATACTCCCGCCGAGAGCCAGCGCGAGCAAAGCCGCGGCCTCGCCGATGATTAAGCTTGATATGACATCAACTCGTTTTATCATCTTTGGTTTTACTTTCAAAACTTAAAAAACGACGCGCTAGAATGCTAAACATCGCGTTTTTCATAGCGCGCGTGGATTTCGGCTTCCACCTCCTCGCGCGGCCGGCCGTAGGCCAGACGCGAATAGTTTTTTATAACCTCGCCCGCGGCCGGATTCTTCGCCCCGGGCGGATAGGTGCGGACGTTAAACGGCTGGGTGGTCTCGCCGCCAACCAACAGCTTCAGGTAAGCGTTGTAATTATCAATGTTCAGAAGATCCTCGGGGCCGAACACCGGCCGGAATTGATTGGCCATAAACTCGGCGTCGTCCGAGCCGATGCGGAAAGCGGCCATGGAGCCGACATTGCCGAAAACGGCCTTTTTTATTTCCTCCTCAAGCTGGCCCAAGAACTGATGAGCGATAACGAGATCCAGCCGGTATTTGCGCGCTTCGGAGAGAATGGTGGCAATGGAGCGGGTGGTAACATTCTGGAACTCGTCAATGTAAAGATAAAAATCGCGCCGCTCGCTTTCCGGAACGTCGGTGCGCGAGAGTGAAGCCATAAGCAGCTTGCCGACGATGATCAGGCCGATGAGCGACGAGTTGATCTCGCCCAAGCGGCCTTTGGAAAGATTGATGATAAGAATTTTGCCCGAATCCATCACCTCGCGGAAGTTGAACGCCGATTTCTCCTGGGCGATGATCGGCCGCATTATTTCGTTGGCAAGAAAGGTGTCAAACTTGGAAGTGATGTAGGGCGTCATGTTGGCGAGCGCGGCCTCGCCTCCGGCTTTTTCGGCAATCTCCCGCCAGAAAGTTTTGACCACTACGTTAGCGGAGCGGGAAATTTTCAGATCGCGAAATTCCCTATCCACAAAAACGCGCTCAACCTCCAGCAGGGTGTTGCCGGAAGAAGGGTCGTCCATCACGAGAAGAGTGGAGTTTCTGAAATACTGCTCAAACATCGGGCCGAGGGCTTCGGGCACCGCGCCGTAAAGTTTCTGGAAAATGGAGAAAAGCTCGTTGACCACGAAGGTTTTCTGCTCGGGAAAACGCTCATCGTATTCAAGCATGTTGAGGCCAGGCGGCCGCGAGGTGTCGCCGGGGTTAAAGTAAATTACGTCGTTGGCCCGCTCTTGGGGGATGAAGCCGAGGATTTCTTCGGCGGTGTCGCCGTGGGGATCAATGAAGCAAACACCCCGGCCGGCAAAAATATCCTGACGAATCATCTCCGCCATCATCACCGTCTTGCCGGTTCCGGTCTGGCCGATGATGTAGAAATGCCGGCGGCGGTCATCATCGGTTATGCGCGCCTCTTTAGTCTCGCCGCGAAAGAGACTGTAGCCGAGAAGAATGCCCGAAGCCGGAAGATTCACCGGCGGCGGAGCTTCGCGGGCTTTGACCACTCCGAGCTTCGGCGTCTCCAGCGGAACGTTCGGAAAATGGAAGAGACTCGTCAACTCCTCCGAACTTAAGACCGAGGAGCTCCTCGCATCAAAAACACGGAAAGAGAATTGATACAACGCTCGCTCAAGCTCCCGCCCCGATGCGGCTCTTGATTGGAATTCATTACCACCCTGGCTGCCAAACTGAAGAAAAACCGATTCAATACTGCGGACTATTTCCTCGGCTCTTACGCGGTTCGCTGCTGAGGCGACAATGCGGACATTGGCTTCAAAAAGAGGTTTTGCGCCCTTGCTCTCCATGCGGCGGATCTGCTCTTCTTCCCCGGGGCTCAAGCGGCGTTCTTCGGCTTTGGCCTCTCTGCTCTTTGAGCCGTCAGTTTCTTTGGGTTTTGCTTCGGCAAGCTCGCCAAGCAAACGCAATCCGCCTTTAACCGCGCCTTCGGGGGCAATAGGCGCCTTGCCAAGATAAGCGAGTTTGGCGTGGCTCATTATCCGCCGGGCGCGGTCTTTCTTTGCCGGCCGGGCCACAATTTGAAGCGCCGCCCCCTCCCCGATGTGCCGCAGTTTTGAGAAAGAATTGGCGAGCTCGCGCATCGGATCGGTTTCAAGCTCGCGATAGGTTTTGAGCGGCAGGAGAAACGAGCGCTTGAGTTTCAAAACCGAAGCCGCGCTCTCGCCGTCGGGATTGAAAATATTATAATCAAGCACTGGCTCAACCCGGGCATCGGGGAAAACGCCTTCAACTATCTTTTCCACCGAAACAACCAATCTCCTCGGCACGGCGAGATAAAAAGCGATCTCCTCGCCGATATGCGGCACGGTAAGCTCCAGAGCGAAGCTCGGCGAGCCGTAAAGAAAAGTCCTATAGAAAGATTCGCGGATGCTTTGGAGATTGGCGTAAATTTTTTCCATCGCGCCGATGCGGTCGCGGAGTTCGGCCAGAGGCAGGCCCTCATCCGGGGTTTTGGCCCGCGGCAAAGAAACGCGCAAAAGTTTCAGGTTAAGCGAGCGCCACACCTCGTCGCGTCGCGAAAGGCCGTGGAGGAGATAGAATAAAATAGCTCCGCCGCCGACGAGGATTACAAAGCCGAGGTAAGAGTAAAAGAGAATGGTTTCGGAGCTCATACTATAGCGCCTTCAGCTTCCTGACTTCAATAAGGTGCTGGTAATAGCGATCCTGCAGGCGATCGTGCAGTTCGTCCATAAGCCACG
>CAZKCN010000012.1:0-2988 GCA_964551555.1 uncultured Candidatus Saccharibacteria bacterium
GGGGAGCACCATAAAGGAGTTCGTCCAAAAAATCCACAAAGAGATCCTGGAAGATTTTCGCTACGCTAAAATTTGGGGGGCTTCGGCTAAATTCCCTGGGCAGGAGGTTGGGCTCACGCATAAATTACAGGATGAGGATGCTGTCCAGCTCCACTGAACACTGGGATACAAGCCAAGACCCGGAGGATTGGATAGATGCCGATGAGACACGTCAAAATACCCCATAATCGCACTCAAAAGGAGAGTGCATAATCGGGCTTGACAAAGTATCATCCGCTCTGGTAGGATTTTATCACTAATCTCACTGCCTTCTCGGCTTCCGCCGGGACGGCAGTTTTGTTATAGTAACTTCGATGCGCGCAGTTGTATTTATTGATTTGGTAGAGTTATCTTATGTCCAAGATCTCTTTGTCATTCTACGGCGGAGCGAGGGAGGTGACTGGCGCCTGCTATCTGCTTGAAGTCGGAGGTAAAAAACTGCTGGTTGACTGCGGCATGTTGCAGGATTGCGAGGACTGCGACGCGCGCAACCACGCGCCTTTTCCTTTTGACCCTTCAAAAGTTAACGCGGTTATCGTAACCCACGCGCATATTGACCATATCGGGCGCATCCCTAAGCTCTATCGCGAGGGCTTTCGCGGGGCGATTTACGCTGTTCCGCCGACGAGGGATCTGGCCGAAATTCTGCTTGAGGACGCGATGAATTTCTTTCATCCCGATCGCGGCGAACTTTTTTCGGCGAGGGATCTCACCGAGGCGATGCGGCTTTTCAAACCGGTTGAATACGGTGATGAAATTGATCTCGGCGGCCAAGTGTCGTTCAAACTCCTGCCGGCCGGGCACATTCTCGGCTCGGCTTTGGTCAGGTTCTCGGTCGGCGGCCGAATTATTCTTTTTAGCGGCGATGTCGGCAATACGCCCAGCATCCTTCTGCCCGAGCGGGCCTCCGCGCCGGACACCAACATTCTGATTGTTGAATCAACCTACGGCAACAAAGCGCATAAGCACACCGAAGACCGCACTCTTTTGCTTGAGCGGGCCATTGAAGACGCCGCGGCTAGGCGCGGTGTTTTGATGATTCCGGTTTTCGCCACCGAACGGACGCAGGAAATTCTTTTTGAGATGAATCAGATGATCCAGCATAAACGCGTGCCTTCCGTTCCGGTGTTTTTGGATTCTCCTTTGGCGACTAAAGCCACAGCGGTGTTCACCAAATATCCGGCTTATTACCGCAAGGAAGTTCAGCAGCTTTTCAGGGAGCACCGCCATCTTTTTGATTTTAAGAATCTGAAGTTTACCGTTAGCGTTGAGGAATCAAAAGCGATCAACGCCGTTCCGTCGCCAAAGGTCATTCTGGCCGGATCGGGCATGTCTACCGGCGGAAGAATTCTGCATCATGAAAAGCGCTATTTGCCCGATCGGTCAAGTATTTTACTGGTAACCGGTTTTCAATCGGCAGGATCGCTTGGACGGCGGCTATTGGATCACGAAAAAGAAGTGCGCATTCACGGCGAAATCGTTCCGGTCGGGGCGGAAGTGAGAATCATTGACGGCTATTCGGCCCACGCTGACAAGGAGCAGTTGATGCAATTCGTTGACGAGATGCGCGACAATCTTGAACAGGTTTTCGTCGTCCAGGGTGAGCCGGACGCCGCCCTCGGCCTCCAAAGCGCGATTCAGGATCGCATGGGGGTTAAAGCCGCAGCGCCGATGTATGGGGAAAAGTTTAGTTTATAAGTTCTTAAGTTTGTAAGTTTGTAAGTTGGTAAGTTTTGCGCGACGCGTTATTATAAACTTATAAACCTAAAAACTTACGAACTTATAAACTGCCTATGAAACCCAGCCCCCACACCCATCTTAAATAAAAAATTGCCATCTCCGGCGCGGCCGAAACCGGCCACTGCGGCCCTAACGCCTTGGAGTTAACCAAAGAGGCGGGGCGGGAGGTCGCTTTGCAAGGCGCGGTCCTGCTTACCGGCGCTACCACCGGCGCTCCTTACTGGGCGGCCATTGGCGCGAAAGAAGCCGGCGGTTTTGTCATCGGGCTTTCGCCCGCCGTTTCGGAGATGGAGCACGTGAAAAAATACCGCTTGCCGGTGGATTACCACGACATGATCATCTATACCGGAT
Source organism: uncultured Candidatus Saccharibacteria bacterium (assembly GCA_964551555.1). Taxonomy (GTDB): domain Bacteria; phylum Patescibacteriota; class Minisyncoccia; order Sungbacterales; family SURF-37; genus CAYNAP01. The sequence continues at coordinate 2,131 of CAZKCN010000012.1, forward strand.
TCGGCTATTCGGGGCGGAATCTTTTTTTGACCAGGAGCGCTGATGGCGTGATTTTCACCTGCGGGCGCATGGGCACGGTTAATGAATTCACCATCGCCTTTGAAGATGAAAAGCCCATCGGTGTTTTGACCAACCAGAGCTGGATGACCGACGACATCATCAAGAAAATAATCAAAGAGGCCCACCGCGGTTCGGGCAAAGTGGTTTACGACAGCGACCCCAAGCGCCTGGTGGGGAAAGTGATTAATCTCATCCGCAAGGAGAAACTTATCAAAATTTGAGATGATACCCCGTCTTTGGCAGGCCGCACTTCTTTTACTCGGTACAATTCTTGGCGTGGGGATGTTCGGCATCCCTTTCGTCTTTGTTAAAGCCGGATTCCTGACCGGCCTTTTAGGTCTTCTCGCTATAGCTTTCGTGGCGACGGTCGTGCATCTTGCTTACGCCGAGGTGGTGCTGAAAACGCCATCGCTTCACCGCTTGCCGGGATATGCAGCGCTCTACTTCGGAGAGCGGGCCGGGTGGCTGGCCCGAATTTCTCACTTCTCGGGCCTCGGCGGAGCTCTTCTTGCTTATGTGGTTCTTGGCGGTTCCTTTCTTAACGGTTTAGCCGCTTATATTTTCCCGGCGGCCCCGCTTTTTTTAGGGCCTCTCGCTTTTTATCTTTTCGGAGTGGCGATAATTTTTTGGAATATCCGGTTTGAAAGCATGGCCAACGCCGTTTTAACTCTCGGCTTGATTGCCGCCATCGTTTTCGCCGCTTTTACTCTTGCTCCCTCTATTTCTTTTTCTTCCTATGCCGAGTTCAGCCCGTCTAAACTCGGCATACCCTACGGCGTTTTGCTTTTCTCCATGGCG
>CAZKCN010000012.1:2998-9042 GCA_964551555.1 uncultured Candidatus Saccharibacteria bacterium
ATCCCCGATCTCCGGAGGTTGCTCTTGAAGAACGATCTCAAAAAAATAAAAGGAGCCATCATCGCCGGCACGCTTTTGGCCGCCGCCGTCTACGCCGTATTCGCCTTTTTTGTCGTCGGCTCAACCGGAGAAGCCACTTCAGCAGACGCCATAACCGGTTTGGCTGAAAAAATCGGGTCCGGATACCTGATAATCGGGGGGATTATCGGATTCCTGGCGGCAATTACCTCGTTTATCCCTCTCGGTCTCGTAATGAAAGGTATGCTTGTTTCCGACTTTGGCTTGAAACCGGAGCCGGCGTGGCTGGCGACAGCCCTGGTGCCCGGCGGGCTTTACCTCCTCGGCTTCCACGATTTCATCGGTATAATAAGTTTGGTCGGCGCGGTGACTATTGGACTAGACAGTATCTTTATCCTTCTTTTGCACCGAAAGGCGGCGGGCCGCGGAGGAAGCCGGGGCTTAAAGCTGATACTCTCAAGCGAAGTCAGGGTTATTTTGCTCCTGGTTTTCGCCGCGGGAATTATGCGCGAGCTTTATGTATTCTTCCGCTAAAAAATTATCCTGGCCTATTCTCGCGCCCGGCGAACTCTTCAGGGCGCTCGAGACCAGCGACCGGGGGCTGACTAAAACGGAAGCCGGGAAGCGGCTTCGCGCCATCGGCGCCAATAAACTTCCCGAAGCCGAGCCCGATTCCCGGGCGGCTATTTTTATCCGTCAGTTTGCGAGTCCGCTCATATACATTCTTTTTGCGGCCAGCCTCATCGTTTTTTATCTCGGCGAGATTGCCGACGGTTTCATTATCCTTTTTGTCCTGCTGTTTAACGCGGTGGTTGGAACGATACAGGAAGGCCGATCCCAAAATACCCTTGGCGCGCTTAAAAAGTTTACTGAAACAAGTGCGGCGGTCATACGCGATGATAAGGAGGTAACGATACCCGCGAGCGAGCTTGCACCGGGGGATGTAGTTCTTTTGCGCGAGGGCGATAAGGTGCCGGCTGATGCGCGGGTTATTTTTTCAGCCAACCTGAAAGTTGACGAAGCCGCACTCACCGGCGAGTCGGTGGCGGTTCATAAGCTCGCTCTTCTGCCGCCGGCGTTGAAAGTCAAACCCAATTTGCCTGTTGCCGAGATGAAAAATATGGTTTTCAGCGGGACCTACGTCCTTTCCGGCAGCGGCAAGACGGTGGTTACGGCTACCGGCCTTAACACCGAAATAGGCAAAATCTCCAAATTGATTTCGGCTATAGACACCGAGATACCTCTTAGAGCCAACATCCGTTACCTCTCCCGGCTGATCATCATCACCGTCAGCATCATAAGTTCGGTCTTGTTTGCGGCCGGCTTGGTCGTAGGTAGACCCTTTGCCGAGATATTCACCACGGCCGTTGCCCTAACCGTGTCAATAATTCCTGAAGGCTTGCCGGTGGTGCTTTCGGTGGTTTTGGCCACCGGCGTTTGGCGGATGTCCAAGAGAAATGCTCTAGTCAAAAAACTGCAGGCGGTTGAGGCTCTCGGCCAGGCGCGAGTGATCGCCGTGGACAAAACCGGCACGATCACCAAGAACGAAATGGTCATCCAAAAACTCTATGCCGGCGGAAAGTTTTTCGCCGTCGGCGGCGTCGGTTACGAACCGAAAGGAGAAATTTATTGGCTCCGGCGCGGCGTGCGGGAGCTTGTTGTTTCTTCGCGCTCGCCGGAAATCAAGCTCGCCGGTCAGGCGGCGGCTTTTTCTTCCGGATCACGGGTTCTTTTCCGCGAGGATGGCGGAGAATGGCGCGCCGAAGGCGATCCCACCGAAGCGGCTCTCCAGGTTTTCGCCGAGAAGGCCGGATTTCGGCGCGACGAAGTTGAATCAAATTATCCGCTGATTGACGAAATGCCTTTTGACTACCGGCTCAAGTTTCATGCGGCGGTGAGGCGGGTTCGCGGCCGGAGTCATCTTGCCGTGGTCGGAGCGCCGGAGGAGATACTCAAGCGATCATCAACGGTTTGGCTCAGCGGCAGGGAGAAAACCATCAGCGCCGATGAGCGCGCTGAATTGGCAAAAGTGGCCGAGGGCATGTCGCGCGACGGGTTAAGAGTCATAGCTTTTGCCGGGAGCCGGTGTCGGCTTAAAGCTATTGATCCCTCCGTTTTGCCCGCTCTCGCTTTCATCGGTTTTTTCGGCATGAAAGATGGACTAAGGCCGGAAGTCAAGGAAGCCTTAATCCGGGCCCAAAGTGCGGGCATACGCGTGGTGATGATTACCGGCGACCATCGTCTTACCGCCGAGGCTGTCGCCCGCGAAGCCGGAATACGGGTTGATGGCGAGGATATTCTTACCGGCGAGGATATAGAGCGCATGAGCGAGCATGAGCTCTCCTCGGCGGTTGAACGCGTTGCCGTCTTTGCCCGCGTTACTCCCGAGCACAAGCTGAAAATCGTTCAAGCTTACCGGCGTAGACGCGAGATTATCGCCATGACCGGGGACGGCGTAAATGACGCGCCGTCGCTCGTCGCCGCCGATCTCGGGGTGGCTCTGGGTAAACTCGGCACGGAAGTGGCTAAAGAAGCCGCGGACCTTGTTATTCTTGATGACAACTTTTCAAGCATCGTCGCCGCCGTTGAGGAGGGAAGGAGCATCTATAAAACCATACAAAAAGTTATCCTTTACTTGTTTTCAACAAGTCTTGGCGAGGTTCTGACCATCGGTGGTGCGCTTTTTTTGGGTTATCCTTTGCCCATCCTGGCCGGGCAGATTTTATGGCTCAATTTGGTAACCGACGGTTTTTTGACCGTGGCCCTCGCCATGGAGCCCAAGGAAAGAAACCTTCTTGATCGCCGATTTGAAAAACCGAGCAAGTATCTGGTAAGCTGGCTCGTAACCAAGCGAATGTTTTTTATGGCCGCGGCGATGATGATCGGGACTTTGCTCCTCTTTAGGGAGTACTACCCGTTGGATTTGACTAAAGCTTGGACCGTTTCCTTGACTGTTCTCGCCGTGTTTCAATGGTTCAACGCTTGGAACTGCCGTTCGGAGGATAAATCCATTTTTCAAGCCGATGTGCTGGCCAACAAATTTCTTGTCGCGTCGACGGCAATGGTTGTTTTCCTGCAATTAGCCGCTATTTACACTAAACCACTGCAGGCCATTCTCCGCACCGTGCCGCTTTCGCTTTACGACTGGGCGCTAATCGTGCCGGCGGCTCTGGCTATCGTTGCGGTTGAAGAACTGCGGAAGTTTCTGTATAGAAGAAAATTATTGCGCTAGTTGGTTAGGCGCTTATGAAGCTTCTCTTGGGCTGGGATCTTACCGCTCTCATTCAGGCCGTTGGCTACTTCGGTCTTTTCGGCATCGTCTTTGCCGAGTCCGGACTCTTGATCGGTTTTTTCCTGCCCGGCGATTCACTGCTTTTTACTGCCGGTTTTTTGGCTTCGCAGGGCTATTTGGATATCTGGATTTTAGTTGTCGGTTGCGCCGCCGCCGCGGTAGCGGGCGACAACGTCGGCTACGCTTTCGGCAAAAGGGTCGGCCCGAAAATATTTACCCGCCGCGAATCGCTGCTCTTCAATCCCCGCAACCTTGAAGCCGCGAGCCGCTTTTACCGGGAACACGGCGGGAAGACGCTTGTGCTCGCGCGGTTCCTGCCGGCCATCCGCACTTTCGCGCCGATTGTCGCCGGGGCCGGAGCGATGGAGTACCGCCAGTTCTTTTTTTATAACGTGGTTGGCGCAGGGCTTTGGGCTGTAGGTATGCCTTTGGCCGGCTTCTTTCTCGGCAGGGTGATTCCGGGTGTGGACCGTTATCTTCTTCCGATTGTGATTATTATCGTCGTTTTGTCGGCTCTGCCTGCGCTTAGGCATATTTTCCGCGACCAAGGTAATCGCCAGTACCTTGCCAGCTTGTTTAAAACCAAAATTTTAGCCAACCCCTTGGCGCGGAAGGCCGTTGGGGTAGGTTTGGTAATTTTCGGCTTAGTGGCTTTGATTATTCCGTTTTTCCCTTTTGCCTGGATTGGGTTTTTTGGTTTGGAGCTATTGGGGTGGCGCGTGTTGCTGCGGGAAAAAATCCGCGCTTGGCGGCGGGGGAGATATTCCAGCACTTGACGAGAGGCGCTGGCGGCTTATCCGCTCGAGGCTATATAATGAAGGAATGGTTGCTGGCAAGGAAGAAATATTGGAGCGACTAAAGCAAGAAATGGAGGCCGACCGCGCCCTGCCGCTTTTTGGCCGCGCTAATTTGGTTTTTGGCGAGGGCGACGCCAACGCCGCAGTTATGTTTATCGGCGAAGCCCCGGGATTTCACGAAGATCGGCTCGCAAGACCGTTCGTCGGACAAGCCGGACAGCTCTTAAACGAGCTTTTGCGGAAAATAAACTGGCCGCGAGAGTCGGTGTATATAACCAATATTATCAAGCGCCGTCCGCCGGAAAACCGCGATCCTCTCCCCGAGGAGATAGAGGCTTATAAACCCTACCTTCAAAAACAAATTGACGTGATTACTCCGAAAGTTATCGCTACTCTTGGCCGTTACGCGATGAATTACTTTTTACCCTTGGCTAAAATTTCGCGCGACCACGGCAAACCGGTGCCGCTCTCTCCGTATCTCATTGCGCCGCTTTATCATCCGGCGGCGGCTCTTCGCTCGACATCAGTTTTAAAAGAGCTGGGGGAAGATTTCAAGAAACTTCCGGAATTCGTAGGCGAGTGGCCGAAGCTGATGGATCAGACGGTGGAAGAAAAACCGAAAGAGGAACCGGTCAAGCAGGTTTCGCTTTTTTAAACCCGACATATGAAATTGTCATTTCCAAAACTGAATCAGGTTATACTCATTCTGATCATCTCGGAATTTTTATTGGTGGTTGCCGCCGGCATTATTCTTCCGGTATTTGCCGTTTTTGTGCTGGAGGACATTGCCGGGGCGACGCTTAAAGTTATCGGTTTTGCCACGGCCATTTACTGGCTTACCAAGTCCGTTTTGCAGCTGCCCATCGCCCGCCGTCTTGATAAGAACCACGGCGAGATTGACGACTACTACTCAATGGTTTTCGGCGTTTTTGTGGTCATTAGCGCAGTGTTCCTTTACTATTTTGCGACTAAGGTTTGGCATGTGTACGCTTTGCAGTTTCTGATCGCGATTGGAGACGCTTTCGCCGTTCCGCCGTTTTACGCCATTTTTACAAGGCACATTGATCCGAATAGCGAGGGCTTTGAATGGTCGCTTCGTTCCAGTTTCTCCTTCGGCGCGGGATCGGCCATTTCCGGCGCGCTTTCGGGGGTGCTCGCGACGGCTATCGGCATACGCGCGCTGTTTCTCGTCAACGGCACAATGATGCTGATGGGAGTAATCGTCCTTCTTTTCCTGAAGCCGTACATCAAGCCGAGAACCCCGACGCCGGTAGAGAGGGTGTTTATTGAGCAAAAGAGGGTGTAAATAAAGATAGAGTGAAAGAGATTGGATATGGAGCGCAGGGCGCGAGCAGCTACGCATATAAAAAATAGACTTGGAGTGCTTTCCAAGCCTTGGGTGGTCGAGTTGTTCGGATAGAACTCCTCGACTGTTTACTGCGCGCATCTTTCGCCTCAACGTTGCTTTTAGCCTTCGGCTGCATGCCCCACCCGCGTGCGGCAGTGCGTGGCAGGTGGCGCCTAGGACATTCGCGCACTCTCGACGTAATTTTATTTTACTCTGGAGAAGATTCTATAACAATATGCTTATCCACAAAGTGGCCCTTAATGATGGTTAACCAGGAACTCTCCAAAATTTTCTACGAGATGGCGCTGTTGCTGGAAATGCAGAATGTGCCGTTCAAGCCGGGCCTTTGAGAAGGCCTCGCTTTCGATTGGGGCGCTCAATGAGGACGTTCACGCCATTTACAAGAAGGGCGGACTGAAAGCGCTTGAAGAAATTCCTGATGTCGGTAAGGGTATTGCCGAGCGGATTGAGGAGTATATCCAACTCCATCACGTCAAGGATTATGAAGCGCTCAAGAAAAAAATTCCTGTTGATTTGGAAGGGCTTAAGCGCGTGGAGGGTCTCGGGCCGAAAAAAATAAAACTTCTTT
>CAZKCN010000013.1:0-8992 GCA_964551555.1 uncultured Candidatus Saccharibacteria bacterium
GGCTGTTGTCAAGCCGAGCAACTTTTCATATAGTGATAAGCAATGCTCTCCGCCCACGACAAAAAATTTCTGCACGCTATCCTCTCGACCGGCGCTGAATACGATACCATTCAAAAAATTTTGGAAACTATCGGCTCTCTTGAAGGCGCTTGGCGCGCGGCGGCGAGCGGATTGGAATCAGCCGGTGTCGGCCGCGAGCGGGCCGAAGCCATTGCCGAGGCCCAAAAATCTCTTGATCCCGACGCCGAGATGCGAAAACTCGTCGGCCACATGATATCGCTTATATCCGCCGAGGATGCCGATTTCCCCAAAGAATTAAGCGAAATTCCCTCTCCGCCCTTCGCGCTATATATAAAAGGAAGGTTAAGAACGGAAAAACCGCGCCTTGCCGTCGTCGGCACAAGAAAAGCGACGCCCTACGGACGGCAGGCCTGCGAAAAAATAATCCGCGAACTTGCAGAAAAGAGCGACGTGGAAATCGTGAGTGGTCTCGCCCAGGGCATTGATGCCGAAGCTCACCGCGCCGCTCTGAAATCGGGAACAACCACCATAGGCGTTCTCGGCAGCGGCCTTGATCGCGCTTCTTTTTTCCCCTACGAAAACTGGAATATGGCCGAAGAAATGGTCGCGAAGGGCGGAGCGGTAATCTCCGAATATCCGCCCGGATCTCCTGCTCTCAAGCACCATTTTCCGGCGCGAAACCGCATCATCTCCGGTCTCGCTAAAGCCGTGCTTGTGGTTGAGGCCCCCGAACGCTCCGGCGCGCTCATCACCGCAAACTTCGCCTTGGAGCAGGGCCGCGACGTGTTTGCCGTGCCGGGCCAAATGTTCAGCGCGAACGCCGTCGGCGCAAACCGCCTCATTCAGCAGGGCGCGAAACTCATCGCCAGCGCTGACGATATAATTGACGAACTTGGCCTTCCGCGCCGCAGCTTGGAATCAAAAATTGAAACCTTCTTGACAGGCGAGAAAGAAAAAACTATTTTGGAAATCTTGAGCGACCCGGCCAGCGTTGACGACATAAAATCCAAAACCGCTTTCTCCACGCCGGAGATTATGACCTGTATTTCTATGCTAGAATTAAAGGGCTTCATCCGCCCGATGGGGCAGAATAGATTCCAGAAAATAATCTGATCGGTTTTTGGTTGATAGTTTTTGGTTATAGTTGGCTAGTTGTTAGTTGTAGTTACCAGTTGGATGCCAAGCTAAAAACCAGCAACCAAAACTAAAAACCGAAAACTGAAACCATTAACCAAAAACTAAAAACTGATTCAAGGTGAGTAAAAACCTAGTCATAGTTGAGTCCCCCGCTAAAGCGAGAACCCTAGCCGGTTTCCTCGGCAGTAAGTTTAAAATTGAGTCCTCCTACGGCCACATCCGCGACCTGCCGAAATCAAAACTGGGTGTGGATGTTGAAAACAACTTTGAGCCGCAATACGTCATCCCGACCAAATCGCGCAAGCAAGTCAATCTTCTTAAGAAGGAAGCCGAAGAAGCCGAAAAAATCATTTTGGCCACGGATGAGGATCGCGAGGGTGAAGCCATAGCTTGGCACCTCACCCAGGCCCTCGGCCTGGGAAACCCGAAACCCGAAACCCGAAACCCGAAAGTGGAACGAATTGTGTTCCACGAGATTACCAAGCGTGCCATTGAAGAAGCGCTCCAAAATCCCCGCGACATTGACCTCAAGCGCGTTGACGCCCAGCAGGCCCGGCGAATTCTTGATCGCCTGGTCGGTTATTCTCTTTCGCCTTTTTTGTGGAAAAAAGTAATCCGCGGCCTCTCGGCCGGCCGGGTTCAGTCGGTGGCCGTGCGCATCGTTGTTGAGCGCGAACGCGAGATTCGGGCTTTCAAACCCGAAGAATACTGGTCAATTGAGGCCGAGCTCCACCCGGCAAAGCGAAAAAAGGAAAAATTCGCCGCGCGGCTCAATAAAATCAACGGCGAAGTTCTTGACAAGTTTGCCGTCAAAAACGAAGACGAAGCGAAAAAGATCACCGCCGACCTTGATAATGCGGAGTGGAGCGTAGATAGCGTTGAGAAAAAAGCAGTGACTAAAAGGCCGCTTCCGCCTTTTACCACCTCCACTCTCCAGCAAGACGCTTTTCGGCGGCTCGGCTTTTCGGCGCGCCAAACCATGCGCCTGGCTCAACAGCTTTACGAGGGCGTTGACCTCGGTAGTGAGGGTTCAGCCGGGCTTATCACCTATATGCGCACCGACTCGGTGAATTTATCCGCCGAATCGGTGAGCGAAGCGCGAAAATTCATCACGAGCGCCTTTGGGCAAAATTACCTCCCGCCGTCGCCGCGCATTTTCAAAACGAAATCCAAAGGCGCCCAAGAAGCGCACGAGGCCATCCGCCCGACCAATCCCGCGCTTGCGCCGGATGATATAAAAAAGTTTTTGGATCGCAACCAGTGGCGGCTATATGATCTCATCTGGCGGCGCTTCACCGCCGCGCAAATGGCCGAGGCCCTTTTTGACGCCACCGCCGTTGACATCGCGGCTAACCCCTATCCCCTAACCCCTAACCGCTCCGTTTACACCTTCCGCGCAACCGGACAAGTGATGAAGTTTGACGGCTTTCTTGCCGTATGGCCGGCCAAGATGGAAGAAACGATCCTGCCCGAACTTGCCAAAGACGAAGTGCTCGCTCTTGAGAAACTTATGCCGCTTCAGCACTTTACCCAGCCGCCTCCGCGTTACAGCGAGGCCTCGCTTATCAAAGCTCTTGAGGAACTAGGCATCGGACGCCCCTCAACCTACGCGCCGACCATGGCCACGATTCAGGACAGAAACTACGTGGAAAAGGACGAACAAAAACGGCTTAAACCGACCGAGGTCGGGTTTATCGTCAACGACCTCCTGGTGGAGCACTTCCCCGAAATCGTTGATCTGCAGTTCACGGCTAAAATGGAAGACGAACTTGACGAAATCGCCGAAGGCAAGAGAGAATGGCGTCCGCTGATTCGCGAGTTTTACGAACCGTTCGCCAAGCACTTGGCCGAGAAATATGAGGTTGTGGAAAAGCAAACACCCGAAGAAGCCACCGATCAAGTTTGCGAGAAATGCGCGAAGCCCATGGTCATCAAGTACGGACGCTTCGGCAAGTTTCTGGCCTGCTCCGGTTTTCCCGAGTGCAAGAACGCGAAGCCCTTGTCAAAAGAGCCGCCTAAATCCACCGGCGTGAAATGCCCGGAATGCACTGAAGGCGAAATTGTTGAGCGCCGGACCCGGAAGAAGCGCCTATTCTTCGGCTGTTCGCGCTACCCCGACTGCAAATATGCCACCTGGAACGATCCAAGGAAAAAGCCAGCCAACGAAAAAGCGCAAGCGGAAAATAGAAACTAGAAATTAGAAATTAGAAATTTCTAGATATATCCCTCCTCGCGCTTGGAGATGCGCTCAAGAATGCCGCGCAACTCTTCGCTGGAATAAAACTCAACAACAATTCTCCCTTTATCCCCGCGCTTGGTAAACATAACTTTCGTTCCAAAAACCTCTTCCAGTTTGCGTTTGACCTCGCGGCTGTCGGGGTCAAGCCCTGAAATACCTCGTCTCCGCCGCGGACGCGCGGCCAAACTCGCGCTCGCCGCCCGCGCGGCGAGATCAGCGTCGCGCACAGTCAAGCTGCCCGTGCTTATCTCTTCAAAAATCCGTTTTTGCTGGAAGGGATCGCTCTCAAGCGTAAGCAGAACGCGGGCGTGGCCTTCGTTGATGGCATTCGCCCCAAGAGCGTTCTGCATCTCGTCCGGCAGGCGAAGAAGGCGAAGGGAGTTGGCTACAACCTCGCGGCTCTTGCCGACGCGCTCGGCCACCTCCTTTTGCATCATGCCGAATTCGTCAACCAGCCGGGCGAAAGCCCGCGCGCGTTCCATCGGATTTAAATCCTCCCTTTGAACGTTTTCAATCAGGGCGAGCTCCAGTTTGGTCTTGTCCGATGTCTCGGCCGTCCTGATCATCACCGGCACATCGCGAAGGCCGGCGATCTTCGCCGCCCGCCACCGCCGCTCGCCGGCGATAAGTTCGTACTTAACGCCTATGCCCGAGGGCGTATCAAATTCCCTCTTTGTAACCAAAAGCGGCTGAAGGACGCCGTGCTCCTTGATGGATGAAGCCAGAGCGAGGAGCTCGTCCATATTGAAATCGCGCCGCGGTTGTTCAGGATTCGGCGCAATTTTAGAAACCTCAATCCAAAAAACGCTCCCGGCTTGGCGCAGTTCGGTCTTTACAGCTAAGTGGGCGACGGCGGACGCAGGGTCGGCGCCAGTCGTGTGGGCCGCAACCTCTCCCGCGTTCCCCGTGGTTCCCGGCAAAGCTTGGCGGGCATCATCATAAAACCGGTAAACCGCTTCGCGCATCTTGACCTGCTCGTCCAAAACTTCAAGCCCCGCCGGTTCTTTCGGCGGTTCGTCTTTTTTGGGTATAAGAGATTCAAGACCGCGGCCCAAAATGTTCATAAATTGAAGCTGAATAAGTGCTTAGCTAGCTCGCGCACAGCTCAAACTAACAATCTCCTGGGCTAACTTCCTATACGCCTTCGCTCCGTGGCTGTATGGGTCATACTGCAAAATGGTTTTGCCGAAACTCGGCGCCTCGGCCAAGCTGACGTTTCGCGGTATGACCGTGTCAAAAACGTATCCGGGAAAATTGCGGCGCACTTCTTTAGCCACGGCGCGATGCAGACGGGAGGTGCGATCAAACATGGTGAGCAACGCACCCATTAAAGTTATTTTCGTTCGCAAATTTTTGTTCACCAAATCAATCGTTTTCAAAAGTTTGGCCAAACCCTCCAGCGCGTAGTATTCGCACTGCACCGGAATTATCACGTGATCCGCGGCAGTTAGGGCGTTTACCGTAAAAATATCCAAGCTCGGCGGGGGATCTATGAGAATGAAATCGTAGCGGCGACCGACTTTACGTAATAAGTTACGTAACCGGTATTCGCGATCGTCGGCCTTAATCAGTTCCACCGCCGCCCCGGCCAAATCTTGACTGGAAGGCAAAAGGTGCAAATTCAGGAGCGGCGTTTTTTGAATGATCTCATCGGGATGGGCGTCATGAACTAATCCGTGATAAAGGTTCCGGCCGACGCCCTCGGGATTTACACCCACACCCGATGTCGCATTGCCCTGCGGATCAACATCAACGAGCAAAACGCGCTTGCCTAAGGCTACAAGGTAGGAGGCCGAATTCGCCGCAGATGTTGTTTTCCCCGTGCCCCCCTTTTGGTTGCAAAAAGCAATTACCGTCGCCATATTAATTGTAACATAGCTGATTCGCGGCGCGATGGCAACGGCAGCGCAACTTGCAAAAACCCGCCAAATAAGCTAAAATCATGGAATCGGGCGAGTGTCGGAACTGGTAGACGATCACGACTCAAAATCGTGTGGCCTTACGGCCGTGAGGGTTCGAGTCCCTCCTCGCCCATCAATTCTAGAGTGGAAGTGGGGAAATTCTTGGGTTTGCCGCGCGAGCGGAGTGAGCGCTGAAAGATGCGTCAATAGTTCCGCTCAAAATAGGTTCGCGCGAAGCGTATAGTTACGGCATGCCTGTGAAACTGTTTTCCTTCCGCATCACCGCAACCGACCGCCGCTCCCAAGCGAGAGCGGGGTTTTTTGATACTCCCCACGGCGTAATCCATACTCCGGCGTTGTGCCGGTGGCACGAACGCGAGCGTGCGCGCCGCGGCGCCCCATTGATGCGTTTCATGCGCGAGCTCCGCGAAGCTATCGCCGCCGGAAAATTCGCCGCTTTCAGGAAAGAAGTCATCCGACGGAAAAACTATACCGGCTGACAGCACCCGCTAAGCAACCAAACCACTGCCGTCTCGGTAAAACTTAACAGTCCTCGTTTGGGAACCCGCACGCGAAAGGAGAAAAACATGTGCGGAATAATCGGCTACGTCGGATGGCGCGAGGCTTCCGATGTCCTTCTAAAGGGGCTCCGGCAACTGGAGTACCGGGGGTACGATTCGGCCGGGCTCTCAACCATCAGCGGGGACGGGCTCGCGCTAAGGAAAACGGTCGGCAAGATTATAGACCTCGAACGAGTTGTGGCCCGGGACCCAATCCGGGGACGGATAGGAATCGGCCACACCCGCTGGGCGACGCACGGCCGGCCCTCAACGGCGAACGCCCACCCGCATCTGGACTGTAACGAGAGTATCGCCGTCGTCCATAACGGGATTATTGAAAACTACGCCGAGCTGCGGGACGAGCTGGAGGCGAGCGGCCATCGCTTCCGGTCCGAGACGGACACCGAGGTTGTTGCCCACCTGATTGAAGAGCATTGGGTGGATGGGCTCGGCGGGGCGGTGGCCAGAGCTATCGCTCGCCTACGCGGGGATTTCGCGCTGGTGATCTTGAGCCCGCGAGAGCCGAACCGCCTGCTCGCCGCCCGCCGCGGCACGCCGCCGTTGGCTATCGGAGTGGGCAAGGGCGAATGTCTTATCGCCTCGGATTTCCTGCCGCTAATGGGCTACGTTGAGGAGGTTGTCTACCTGGAAGAGGGCGACATCGCCTCACTCAAGGCGAACGGCCTGAACATCCAGCGACCCGGCGTGGGGAAGACTAAGGTCCGCTCGGTGCGGATCCCTTGGGATGGCCGGGAGGCCGGCAAGGGGGGCTTCCCCCACTTCATGCAGAAGGAGATCCATGAACAGCCTCGGGTGATCCGGGACACGTATAGAGAGCTGATAGACGCCGATTCCGGTGAAATATCTCTAGCCAAGACCGGTCTCGCTATAGCCGATCTCCGCGAGATCGCCCGCGTCACCCTCGTTGCCTGCGGCACGTCGTGGCATGCAGCGCTAGTCGGGAAGTTTCTACTGGAGGAGTTGGCAGGTGTGCCGGCCGAGGTGGACTTCGGGTCGGAGCTGCGCTATCGGCGTCTTCTTCCAAGCCATAACCACCTTGCCATCGCTATCACCCAGTCCGGCGAGACCGCGGATACGCTCGCCGCGATGCAGGAGCTCCGTTCGGCCGGGTCCCGACTGCTGACCGTATGCAATGTCCCGGCCAGCTCGGCGACCCGACTGGCCGACGCCGCCTTGCTCACCAAAGCGGGGCCCGAGATCGGCGTCGCCTCCACCAAGACTTTCACTGCCCAACTCCTAGCTCTTTATCTGCTGGCCATTGGCCTCGGGCAGGCCCGGGGAAAGATCGCGCCCGCCGAGGGCCGGGTGCTCATCAAGGCCGCGCTGGATCTTCCCTACCTCCTTGATAGTGCTCTTACCGCCAACGACGCCGTCCGCGCGCTCGCCGAGCGCCTTGCGGACCGGCGGTATTTCCTCTTCCTCGGCCGGGGGATCACCTACCCGGTGGCGCTCGAAGGCGCGCTCAAGCTCAAGGAGATCTCCTACATCCATGCCGAGGGATACCCGGCGGGCGAGATGAAGCACGGGCCGATCGCTCTCATCAATGATGGGGTGCCGATCGTTGCCCTGGCGCCTCACGACCGGACCTACGCAAAGATGCTCGTCAACATTGCGGAGATCCGGGCACGGGGCGGGTACGTGGTGGCTCTGGGGACCGAGGGAAGTGAGGAGTTAGCCGCCGAGACGGACAGCTTCATCTCCCTACCTCGCGGATCGGATCACTTAGCCCCCATCGTCTTTGCCGTTCCGCTTCAGCTCTTTGCTTACTACATGGGCATCTTGCGCGGAGTTGATGTTGACCAGCCGCGCAACCTTGCCAAGTCCGTAACTGTAGAGTAGAAAACAGCGTTGCCGCGTCCGCCGTTGAAAGCTAAAGTCAACGGCAGCCAGCGGCAACGCCTTTTAATATTAAATATACGCGGAAACTCTGCTAATTTTGCAGCCAATTTTGGCTCCCCGCGTCTGGTTCCTATCGGAACGAGGCGCAAGAAAGCGCTTCGCGCCCACAACCGCTCTCTCTAGATTATTTTTGATACTGCGCCTCCGCTTCCGCCCGCCGGAATGCCTTAAAAACCTGCGCAACAATTAAACCGGCGATGACGCCAATCGCCGCCCCGCCCAAAATGTCGCTCGGCCAGTGGACGCCGGCCTGAACCCGGGCGACAGACACATTCAGCGCGGCGAGAAAAAAGAGAATGCTCGTTTTGGGATAGTAGCGGAAAACGACGGCGGCAATGGCAAAAGAAAAAACGGCGTGTCCCGAGGGAAAAGCCCCGCCGCCGTCGCGAAAAATCAGCTGGTGGATTTCGGGTAAAATTTCAAACGGCCTCGGCCGGCTGTAAAAATAGCGCGCGATCTCGGCCAAACCGAAACGCGCAACCGCCGCCGAGAGCAGGGCGATAAAAACCATCTCCCAGTTCCTTCGCCGCAGGTTTGAGAATCTCGGCCAGATAGCAGCAAAACCAAAAGCCAGAAGCCCGGCGATAATCCAGTAACCCAAAAATGCCGCGCGAAAAACGATGAGCGCGTCCAGCCACGGCCGCCAAAACGCCCACGAGTTAAGCCAATACAGAGTCCAGAGATCAAGATTGTAAAGGGTGCTCATTTTTTGCTTTTGACTAACTGCAACAGGTTTTTGTAAATCGTCGCTACAGTAAGCGGGCCTACGCCGCCGGGAACGGGAGTGATGCAGGCGGCTTTAGCCGAAACGGAGTTAAAGTCCGCGTCACCGGCAAGCTTGCCTTCGGCTTCCGAAGTCCCGGCGTCAATAACCACTACGCCCTCTTTAACCATATCGCCGATTATCAATCCCGGCTTGCCGACGCCGGTTATTACGATGTCAGCCTTTTTGGTGAATTGTGAAATATCGGCGGTGGACGAGCGGACCACCGAAAATGTTGCGCTCTCGTTCAGAAGCCATGCCGCTACCGGCTTGCCGACCAAATCCCCCGCCCCCACAACTACAACATATTTATCCTTAAGCGTAACGCCGTATTCTTCAAAAAGCGCCTTAATCGCGCCGACCACCGGCGGCAAAACTCCTGACTTTCCGACAAAAAAATTTCCGAGCGCTCTCGCCGACAAAACATCTACGTCCTTGTCCGGCGGGATGC